>NZ_JBHVSK010000024.1:0-87640 GCF_042885235.1 Paenibacillus sp. NPDC058071 | reverse complement strand
TTTTCGTTGTGTGCGCCGTATTGCTCAGCGGCGACTTTAATAATATATCACGGTCGCCTATAGGATTGCAAGTCTTTTTTTAAACTTTTTTTAAAGGCAAAAAAACGATAGAAAAAAGCAGATTCGCCCCTAAGCGAAATCTGCTTTTTAATGAATGATAACAATAGTATTAGTAGACTTTAGCTACGTTATATTTAGCAGCTTCTTTCTCGAACTCATACTTCTTGTTGCCATTCTTCAATCCGGCATCCACCGTTGTATCGACGATTACCCATTTGCCATCCAAGAAAACTTCGTTCCATGCATGATATTCCTTAACATAAGAGGTCGTGCCCATGACGAGCTTTGTCGGAATATCTAAGCTGCGGGTCATTGCGGCAAAAAGAGCGGCATAACCGTAGCAAATATCTTTTTTGCTAGTTAGTGTTTTATCAATGTTCGGCAAGTAATCAGTTGGCGCTTTAGCTGCAAGATCGTTATCGTAGGCGACATTCGTAATAATATATTCGTAGATCGCTTTTACTTTTTCTCTATCGGTTTTTTTGTTGGCCGTTAGTTCCTTCGCTTTTTGGACCGCTTTTTTCGAGTCGTTCCAATTGACGTTTTGAATCGAATTCAAGTATACGATTTTGCTATCGGCAAGATTCAGGCTCACCTTTTCTTGTCCTACTACTTTATATTTGTTGCCGCTAGTATTCTCAAGCACCGATACTGTGTACTCGCCATTGCCTAATTGCAACGGAAATAACTCGGCTTGCTCTTTGCTATTTAAATTATACGTATATTTATCATTGCCTTTAGCAATCATGACCTTTGTTTTTACATCCGACTTTACGCCATAATTTACGCCAACGACGCCGCTGCCCAAGTTCGACATGTCCAACCATTGCGTTCCCGCGTTGGCTGTCGCCGCCGATACATGAACCGATGTCGCTATCAGTAATACAGCCGTCAGCATAAGGACAAGCTTACGCATGGATAAAACTCCCTTCGGTAGCCAGGCTGCCATCTCTTCTCGAGGAAGGCCCTTTAGCTTTGCGTCCCTGCCTTTCGACAGGTTTGCCGTTATCGTGTAAAGTTTTATTCGAATGACTGTCAGCCTCAAAAAACAAAAAAAGCCCGTTCATTCGGTAGCTGGCTGCCATCTCTTTCTCGAGGAAGGCCCTTTAGCTTTGCGTCCCTATCTTTCGATAGGTTTGCCGTTATCGTGATTAGCTCTATAGTTAATAGACTACCATATTCTATTATATTTTCAACTATAATTTGCTAGATTACGCAAAAAAATAGAGAGGTTAGCCTAGTTTCGACTAATCCTCTCTCTACATATTTCTACATATAAAGAAGTGATTAAACTCTCCGTCTATTTCTCGTTAGGATAAATCCTCCAAGCAGAGCAACCAAACCGCCTGCCAAATAATATGGTAGCGAGCTGGACTCGCCTGTTTTAGGGAGAGCGCCAAGTGGTACTTCTTCGGTTACAGTTACTTCGCTGCCAACAGCAGATGTTGGTTCTGCTCCCGCGGCATCTGTTTCCGTAACATCAGTCGTTGTATCAACCCCGCCAAGAGGACCTTGCTCGTCGTCGATTACAACTTCAAGCGGTTCATTAGACGGTTGCTCTGTAGGAGCAGTTGTTGGCGTTCCACCAGGTGTGGATGTTGGTGTCGATGATGGTGTTGCAGTTGGTGATGGTGTTGGCGTCGATGTCGAACCACCCGGTGTAGAAGGACCGCTGCTTGGCTCATCCGTTGGTTGCGGAACATTCGGCGTTGGCGTTGGGCTATCCGTTGGCTCCGTAGACGGCTGAGGCGTTGGCGTTGGCGCCGTTGTTGGTTCTGTTGTCGGTGCCGTTGTCGGCGCTGTTGTTGGCTCCGTTGTCGGCGCTGTTGTTGGCTCCGTTGTCGGCGCTGTTGTTGGCTCCGTTGTCGGCGCTGTTGTTGGCTCCGTCGTTGGTTCCGTTGTCGGCGCTGTTGTTGGCTCCGTCGTTGGTTCCGTTGTCGGCGCTGTTGTTGGCTCCGTCGTCGGGGCCGTTGTTGGCTCCGTCGTTGGTTCCGTTGTCGGCGCTGTTGTTGGCTCCGTCGTTGGTTCCGTTGTCGGTGCTGTTGTTGGCTCCGTCGTCGGGGCCGTTGTTGGTTCCGTTGTCGGCGCTGTTGTTGGCTCCGTCGTTGGTTCCGTTGTCGGCGCTGTTGTTGGCTCCGTCGTTGGTTCCGTTGTCGGTTCCGTTGTTGGCTTTACCGTAGGCGTTGGTGTAGGCACCGCTGTCGGTTCAGCTGTCGGCGGAAGAGTCGGAGGATTTGTCGGCGTTGCTGGCTTTTTCTTATAGTAGACAGCTACATATTCAATTGTTTGCGTAAATCCGAATGCTTTTGGAGCTTTCAAGTCGGTGCCGCTTGTACTGCCGTTAGTAGGATACTTCACACCGGATAGGCCGATAAGATCGCTTGATACATAAAGACAAGTAACCTCATACCGATCCCCTTCCGTCTGCCAATTGACCGTCTTCTTGTCATTGGAGAACTTCAGGGTAGCAAGATCATACGATTTCGGGAAAAAGGACCATTCCGTAACCTTTAACTTTCTCGTTTCGCCTTTCCCGATCCAACTCGCATCAACATAATCGCCCGAGCATGGATCTGGTGTAGAACCGCCTCCGCCCCACGTTGCAAATACGACACTGTATCCGCCGAACGTCAGCATCACTACGAGGAGACTCGCAATCAATGCCTTGAATTTCATGTCTTCAACACTCCCCCAGTAAATAATTCCACATTCCAGGCAATAAAAAAGACTGCCCTGAATATGGTCATATTCATGGCAGTCGGACGATCATCGCAAGCACGCTTTCGCGTCATGCCTTAGACTCCAGACTTTGCGTCCCATCCTTTCGAATGGTTTGCTATTTGCATGTTATATGTATGGAATAATTGCAAAACCGAGTAATAATACCAATTTCATCCGGTTTGCAAAACCTATTCTACAATTAGTAGCAAATAGAAGTCAACGCTTTTTTATTCAATTTTCGACTTGCTTTTGAGGACGAAAAACCCAGCGTTTGCTGCCGACAAAATTCAACAAAACGGTTAGACATGTGACGACAATTTTTGCAATAAACGGATTCCACGTCAGTCTCTCCACCGCTAAATAGAGCAAGCTTACCGATACGCCTAACACAGCCAAGTTCAGCAGCACGAACCGCAGCAGTCGCCCTCCGCCAATTGGCCCATCGGCAGACGCGCCAGCGGACGATTTGAACGTAAACCGTGAATTCATCCAATAGCTGTTAGCCATGCCGGCCGCATAAGAAACGACCTGACTTGCCGCCGCGTGCAGTCCTGCCCAAACCAATAGTCCGAAAATAGCAAAATCAACTGCCGTATTCACAAGCCCTACCAGATTAAATAAGATGAATTGCTTAAATGCAGGCCATCTGCGCCGCTCCTCGCCGCTAGTGGCGGACATACTCACGTTCCCTTCCGCCTGACTCAGGCGTTTCTCTGTCTCCAGCCTGTCCGTCCTTCTCGAAACCAAGCTCTTCCCTTACGATGTAGAGCGGCCGCCCCTTCGACTCATCATAAATTCTTCCGATATATTCGCCGATCATGCCGAGGAGGATGAGGATAATCCCGTTGAAAAAGAGATTGATGCCAACCGTCGACGCCCAGCCTGTAATCGTCGCATTGGTGAACAGCTTCTGATACAACACGATTAGCAAATAAATGAAGCTGGAGATCGATAGCGTAAACCCAATATAAGTTGCGATTTTCAACGGTTTATGCGAGAACGACGTAATGCCGTCGATCGCAAAATGGATCATTTTTTTCAGCGGATACTTCGTCTCTCCCGCAAATCGCTCCTCCCGCACATACTCCACGCTCGTTTGACGGAAGCCAACCCAGCTGACCAGACCGCGCACAAAACGATTTTTCTCCTTCAAGCCGCGAAGCACGTCGCAAACCTTGCGGTCGATAAGACGGAAATCACCGGTATCGGTCGGGATATCGAAGTTGGTCATGCTCGTCATCAGCCGGTAAAACATCATAGCCGTCAGCTTTTTGAAGACCGTTTCGCCCTTACGCTTAATCCGTTTGCCATAGACAACTTCATAGCCTTCTTTCCACTTTTCGATCATTTGCAGAATGACTTCTGGAGGGTCCTGAAGGTCGGCGTCGATAATCACAACCGCATCGCCCTGCGCGTAATCCATGCCGGCCGTAATCGCGACCTGATGCCCGAAGTTGCGGGAAAAATTAATCAGCCTGACATTTCGGTCGTCTCGGCTAATTTCGCCTACGATCGCTACCGTCCGGTCTATGCTGCCGTCGTTGACGAAAACCAGCTCGTAAGGCTCTCCATAGCCGTCCATTACTTCCTTCAGCTTCCGATACGTATGCTCGATCACTTCCTGCTCATTGAACATCGGTACGACGATACTGTATTTCGCCTTCAAGCCAATCCCTCCTTTTTAATGTTAAATTGCGATTTTATTCAATTCACTAAGCGAGACTATCTATAAAACACCCAGGACTGGAACAAACGAAGACCTTCCGCATACGCTTTCGACACTTCGAAGCCCGACAGCACTGGATAGTAAATGAGGAAAAGAAGCACAGCAGCCCCTGTAAACCCGTATCGCAGCCAACGCCGTTGCGGATATTTTTCCTCGTATAGCTTAAACAAGTAAACGATAGACAAAATCATAAACGGTACCATCGCAAAGTAGTGGTAAATGAACGTCAGCCGCGGCACCAGCATCCATGGCAAGTATTGCGAAAAATAAGCGATCCAAACGACATACATATATTTATCTTTTCGTTTGAGGCTCAAATAAACCGATAGCAGCAGCGCGAACAATCCAAACCACCAAATGATCGGATTTCCGAACGCAGAGATGGTCGATACGTGATCCGGACTCGACACGTCCTCGCCGCTGTAATACCAAACCGGTCGTTTCATAAACGGCCATTCCCACCACTGGGAAGAATACGGATGTGTCGACACTAGATTGCTGTGGTAGTTATACATATTCTTTTGATATTCAACAAGCCGGGTAGCCGTAAACTGATCGCCTGGAACGGAAAGCACCGGAATGTAGGATAAGCTGTAAATGAGCAACGGAACTATAACGTAGAAACCGATGCAGCTGACCAGTATCGCGATCGTTTTCCGCGGGAAAGACTGAATCGCTTCACGGTACGCCGCAAAAGTTTCCTTATCCTTGAGATCGCCTTTCAGCGCTCTTTTCGCCGCCGCATATTGTCTGTATCGTTCGGCCAATGACCAGAACAGCATAACGGCCAGTCCGGCTCCGCCGTAGATTACAATCCACTTGGAAGCAACCCCTATGCCGAAAAGCAGACCTGCCCAGAACAATGGAACAAGCAATTTGCGCAACGGCGTTCGGTAGAAGTCCATCGACACGTACTTGTGCATGAAGTAGAACATCAAAATAATGAAAAAGACGCCGTATACGTCGATGGTCGCGATTCTTGTCTGCGTAAAATGCATAAACTCGGCTGCCAGCAATATCGAAGCCGCCGCCGCATAAGCCGTTTTACGGAACAAACGCAAAGCGAACAAGTAGAGGATCGGAACCATAGCGATACCGAACAGAGTCCCCATTAAGCGCCAGCCGAAGGGACTTAAACCGAACAGCTTGATGCCAAGGGCGATAATGAGCTTGCCGAGAGGCGGATGCGTGTTCTCGTAAGCCCTCACCCCTTCGATATGCTCAAGCGCGGTTCTCGCGTGATAGATTTCATCGAAGTAGCTGCTGTTTATATAATTTTCTTTAAAAGATACGGATGATTGCTCATCGAACAAACGGCTCGGCGACGGACCGCTGCCAGTTCCTTCGTCGATCACTTCCCGGATGGCAAGCGGCGTCTCGCTTCCTTTCGCGAAGAAAGCAATCTCCTGCATCGAGAAGCCCATTTCAACCGCGGTTAATTTCACATAGCGCGTCTCGACGTTAAGCGGATGCATCGCCCACTTCAGATCGTCGCCGCCCTTCTGCTCCAGGTCAATCGGCGCGCTCCAGGCCGTTGGCACGTAAGCGAATTCCAGCTTGTATTTACCGGAACCGTATCCTCCAAAGCTATTCATCTGTGCAAGCTGTACATTCTCGCCAAAATCGACATAGAAGCTATGGCCTGCAGCCTGCGGCTTCCATCCGGTGTCGAGCGACTTGATCGTACCCAGGTTGAAAAGCGCAAAGGCCGCGTAGACGACGGTAATCGCCGCCATCCAAATCCAGTCCTTCTTGCCAAGGCGCGTTCTGGCCCTATCGTAATTCGTCTTCTCATCGTGACGGTCCCCGGAAGATTTAACCTCTTCGAGCAGCTGCTCGTCCCGCTGTTTAAGCCCTTCCGGCGTAATCGGCTCAAGCGGCAGTACGCGGCCTCTAATATATACATCATAGCCGACATACAACATATAAATAAGCAAGCCTAGGTTGCAGATCGAAAAGAGAAGAACGATGCCGTCGGCCGGCACGCCGGTCGTGTACGGGCTAAAAGCCAGCACATAGCTGATATTGACGAATAATGTGACGCTGAATCCGAACAACACGTGAAGCAGTCGTCTGTCTTTCGTATAAACATAAGCGAAAACGCTGAGCAGCAGCGCTGGATACATGTACCTTTCGTGCATTTTGGTGGCGAAAAGGAACACGATCATAATGAGCACAACGCCGATAAAGAATGATTTCGACAAATCCTTTTTATCCTTGCCTTTCAAGGAAAACCATGCCGCCAGTGCAACGGCCAGGACAATCGCAAGATTGCCGAAAACCTTATAAGGAACCGACAGCCACGTAGCGTCAAGCGGCTTCCAGTTGCCTCCCGTCAGCGAATACAGGTTAAAAGCATTCAGCGTCGCGTACGGATAAGAGGCCAGCGTTGTTTTGTACAGATTGATTAAGCCCCCCAATCCCCCGTTGCTCCAGAAGAACGGCAAGGCGAGCGCGAAAAAGACGGCAAGTCCGTAACCAGCGCTGATCGCCGAGCGCTTCCACTCTTTTTTATGCCAAATCGCCAGCAAGATAACAGGAGTGAAAATCAAGGCCTGCGGCTTGACCAGCACGGCAATGGCGAACCAAACGGCCCCTCTTTCCAGACGATTGTCGACAACCGAGATGATCGCGAGCAGCAAAAACAGCGTGAAGATAGAATCGACCTGTCCCCATGCAGCCGAATCGACCCATACGGCAGGATTGAACATATACAGCAGCGCGAGACCGAAGGCCGGCCGGCCTCCAATTCTTTTCCACGCGGTTTGGTAAATGAGCACGCAAGCGGCCAAATCAGCCACCATCGCGGGGAGCTTAAATAGAAAAATCGTTCCGCTCGACATGGAATCCATGCCAAACATAGACTGCAGCATCCCTAGCAGGTAGAGGACATAGATGTAGCCAGGCGGGTAGTCGGCAAAAGCCCCTTCCCTATAGAACTGGGAAATGCCGTTATGGAAGGCGTCGTTGCCCCAGTAAATAAACGTGTTCAAATCCGAAATATATCCCGGATAAACGCCGGCCACGAGAATACGGAAGCCGAATGCGATAATCAGCCAGCCCCCTAACGAGTTCGACCGGTTGGAGTCGGACCGCTCAAGCGGATGCCGCTGCCGGAGCAGACCTTTATATAAAAACAGAAAAAAAGCACCGAATGCAGCCGATATCGCCAGTTCCGGAAAAGCTGATACGGCAGGAATTTCCGGCTTATTCTCCCCTCCGGCGGCTTCATTCCCGCCGGCTGGCGCAAACGGAATCGCTGTCGCGCCTTTCGGCAAAGATTTAACCTGCTCGACCGAGATATCGTCGAACAGAGCTCGTCCCTTATTCAGGCTGCTGTAGCCGCCGAGCGCAAGTCCGATGCCGATTTCCTTCTGCCCGGCACCGGTTTTTCCGTAAAATTCGACCGGCTGCCATTGTCCGCCCGTATCGAGATAATGCGGGAACTCTTCACCGACGCCCATAACAAACAGATTAGCCCCGATCGCGTTCGGATCGGTCCCGGTTACTTTAATCCAACCGGAAACCCGGTAATAAGCGTTGGGCTTAACCGCGATATTCTGGACCCATTTCGAGTGATTGGGTTGTACATTCTCGATGAGAGCCGCCTGACCGCCCGAATGGGTGTCCGAGCTGTCGACGCCAAACCGGGTCACGCCGCTGTCATGCACCCACACATCCTGCGTCCATGACGCCGGAGATCCCGAATCGACCTGCTCGAATCCTGCGTTCTGGAGCAAGTTCTGCTGATTGTCGGCAGCGAGAACGGAATAAGTAGGTAGGGCTATCCACAAAACGGTCAGCGCGATTAGCAATTGTATCAGTCCAAATTTCCGCATAAAGCGAACTCTCACCTCAATAATTGTTTTTATGATCGATCGACAGCATTTTTAGCCTATTTTTTCCTAAAAATACATCTCAACTTTAAATGAAAAGCGGGCGGCGGTCAATGAACGAAACGAAAAAAACCGCTCGGGATCCGTTCCCGAGCGGCTGCTCTCGTTGCTGTTATTCGCCTGCGCGTTCACGCATATGAGGGAACAGCAGGACGTCGCGGATGGAAGGCGCATCGGTCAAGAGCATAACGAGACGGTCGACGCCGATCCCGAGACCGCCTGTAGGCGGCATGCCGTACTCGAGCGCGCGGATGAAATCGTCATCCATATCATGCGCTTCGTCGTTGCCTTGTTCCTTCTCTAACATCTGCGCTTCGAAGCGCTGACGCTGGTCGATCGGATCGTTCAGCTCGGTGAAAGCATTGGCATGCTCGCGAGCGACGATGAATAGCTCGAAACGGTCGGTAAACCGCGGGTCCTCCGGATTTTTCTTCGCCAGCGGCGAGATGGCTACCGGATGCCCGGTTACGAACGTTGGCTGAATGAGCGTATGCTCACAGAACTGCTCGAAGAACGCGTTCAGAATATGACCGAACGTCATGTGCGGTTCAACCGGCACTTTATGCTCCTTCGCCAGAGCATGCGCTTCTTCGTCCGTCATTTGCGCGCTGAAATCAACGCCGGTCGCTTCTTTAACGAGCTCGACCATCGAGACGCGGCGCCATTGCGGCGTCAGGTCAACCTCTTGACCTTGATACGTAATCTTCGTTGTGCCAAGCACTTCCTGCGCGATATGCGCAATCAGGTTCTCGGTCAGCGCCATGATGTCTTTATAGTCGGCATAAGCCTCGTACAGCTCGATCATCGTAAATTCCGGATTGTGGCGGGTTGAGATGCCTTCGTTACGGTAAACGCGGCCGATCTCATATACCTTCTCCAATCCGCCGACAATGAGCCGTTTCAAGTGCAGCTCGATGGCGATACGCATATACAGCTGCATATCGAGCGCATTATGATGCGTAATGAACGGGCGCGCCGCGGCGCCGCCAGCGATCGAATGGAGCGTTGGCGTCTCCACTTCCAAGTAGCCGTGCGAATCAAGGTAACGGCGCATCGATTGAATGATGCGGGAACGGGCAATAAACGTTTGCTGCACGTCAGGGCTAACGATCAGATCGACATAACGCTGGCGGTAGCGAAGCTCCACATCCTTCAGGCCGTGATACTTATCCGGCAGCGGGAGCAGCGACTTCGTCAACACTTCCACTTCCTTCGCCTTGACCGATACCTCGCCTGTATTCGTCTTGAACACCGTGCCGCTGACGCCGACAATATCGCCGATGTCGAGCAGATCGAAGGCTGCGTATTTATTCTCCTCTACCGAGTCCTTGCGCACGTAGATTTGAATTTTTCCGCTGAGGTCTTGAATATGCGCGAAGGATGCCTTACCCATACCGCGCTTCTGCATAATCCGGCCGGCAATGCGAACCGAGATCGCCTTCTCCTCCAGCTCTTCCTTGCTCAATCCTTCGCTTGCTTCCACGATTTCTTTGGCCGTGTGCGTACGCTCGAATTTGCTGCCGAACGGATCAACGCCAAGTCCGCGAAGCTCGTCCAATTTGTCTCTGCGAATTTGCAGCAGCTCGCTCAGTTCCTGTTCTTGAAGCACCCCGTTGTTCTCTTGATTCACTTCGTTCATCTCCTCTTTACTTCTGCAACGTCAAGCGTGAACGGCCGATGCCCCGCAAGGCGGACAGCCCGTGCCGCGTTGAATGATGAGTCTATTATAACATGCTTATAAGCTCAAAAAGCTTCCTTTAAGGAAGCTTTTCGAAAACACGAGAACTTATAAGCTTTTCCCTTATACAACGCTTCTAAATTGCTCTGCAAACGATCCGTCCGCTTTCATCTGGAAAGCCGTTAAACGTTCGCGCTTGAAGTAGCCTTGCAAGCTTTATTTTTTAATATCGACGATTTTATATTGAATGATGCCGGCAGGTACGCTTACGTCCACGACCGTTCCTCTTTTTTTGCCTAAAATCGCTTTTCCTACCGGGCTTTCATTCGATATTTTGTTCTGCAGCGGATCCGCTTCCGCGGTACCGACGATTGCATATTCCATTGTATCGCCAAATTCCAAATCTTCAACCGTTACCGTCGATCCAATACTTACCGTATCGGTGTCGATTTCGTCGCTATTGATAATCCGCGCGTTGCGCAGCATTTTTTCCAACGTAATGATACGGCCTTCGATGAAGGCTTGCTCGTTCTTCGCGTCCTCGTATTCCGAGTTCTCGCTAATATCTCCATAACCGATAGCTATTTTAATACGCTCTGCTACTTCACGACGTTTAACCGACTTTAAGTTTTCCAATTCATCTTCAAGTTTCTTCAATCCGTCCTGAGTCAGAATGATTTCCTTATCGCTCATCTTTCCGATTCTCCTGTCGTGTGACAAATTTTCATACGCCGTATGAATTCACTGTTACTTAATATATTACGCGCTCCAATCGTCATGCCTTCGCCCTTGCGAGACAAGCCGCGGATGGCAGGTACGACTGTGTCGTTGATGTATATTGCAAGATTATATTTCAACGTCCTTCGAATGTCAATCTAAGGCAATTGGTTGGTGAAACCGCTTCATCTTTGCAAAACACATCGATGCCAGTCTCCGTCTCCCCCGTAAAATGCGGTTTGTCGAAGACTGGCTAATGGAATCGGTCCGCCACGCTCGAACGTTGTCGAATCGACTCGCTCGATTTGCGATAATGCGAAGGGCCGACAATAGCTTCAAGTTGCATCGTTCATCCCAGATTAGTGTACGGCTTGGGTTCCCGCAGCCTTGGCTGCAGCGGCCGCTTCTACCGCTTCCATATCAAGGGATGAGATGTATCGTTCCAAAACTTCAACGACGCTGTCGCGACCCGTTTCTTCCATTATAACGTCCTTCACGCGCGCTGCTCCCGGCAGGCCCTTCAAATACCAGGCCAAATGCTTGCGCATTTCGCGAACAGCCGCCGCTTCGCCTTTCAACGCCGTCAGGCGGTCCAGGTGAAGAAGCGCAACCTCCATCTTCTCGCGAGGCAGCGGATCGGGCAACAGCTCGCCTTTCGCTAAATATTGAATCGTCCGGTACAGCATCCAAGGGTTGCCGAGCGCTCCGCGCCCGATCATGACCCCGTCGCAGCCGGTATGGTCCAGCAGTCTGCGCGCATCTTCCGGCGAGAATACGTCGCCGTTGCCGATAACGGGAATGGAAACCGCCTGCTTGACGTCGCGAATAATATCCCAATTCGCCTTGCCCGTGTATTGCTGCTCGCGCGTACGTCCATGCACGCTGACCGCTTTGCCGCCGGCACTTTCGACTGCCTGCGCGTTCTCCACTGCATATATATGCTCGTCGTCCCAGCCGATCCGCATTTTAACGGTTACCGGCTTGCTGACGGCTTCCGTTACGGCAGACACCATCTCGTAAATTTTGTTCGGGTCCAGCAGCCAACGCGCCCCTGCGTCGCATTTTGTCACTTTCGGTACCGGGCAGCCCATATTAATATCGATAATATCGGCATTCGTCTGCTGATCGACCACTTTTGCCGCCTCAACCAGCGATTCCCTGTCTCCTCCAACAATTTGCAGACTGAGCGGCTTCTCCCGATCGTCAACAAACAGCATTTCCATCGTGCGTTTGTTGCCGTGCAGAATGGCTTTGTCGCTGACCATCTCAGCGCATACCAAGCCGGTTCCAAACTCTTTGGCTATGAGCCGGAACGCCGGATTACACACGCCTGCCATCGGGGCCAGCACGACGTTGTTCTTCATCTCGATGTCTCCGATTTTCAGCATGTCGCTTGATCCCTCCTTTTTGCTGCTAGGAGGAGCTGACTTCTGTCAATTCCTCGTAGGAAACGCCCAGCGTATCTGCAATGCTGGTCAGCAGCTTGGCATCCGCTTTTCGGGTACCCCGCTCCAGCGAACCGAGCACGGCCACCGAGATTCCCATAACTTTCGCCAGCTCCTGCTGGGTGTAGCCCTTCAGTTTCCGGAATGCCCGAACTCTTTGAGCCAATTGATGGTTTTCCATAACGTGATGCCTTCCTTTCCGTCCCGAAGCGCCGCCTTGGCGGCTTCACTTACCTGCTCTCCCCGCACATCGTCTTGCGCCAGCACATCGTTCAGCGGCACAAGCACGAAAGCTCTTTCCATCATGCGGGGGTGAGGCAGCGTAAGCTCTTCGTCATCCATGCTGATGTCTTCGTAAAGCAGCAGATCCAAATCTATCGTACGCGGCCCCCAGCGAATATCTCGAACGCGTCCGAGAATCTGCTCCACCTCTAATTGCAGGCGAAGCAGCTCAAGGGGGCTAAGCGAGGTTTGCACGGCGATAACCATATTTAAAAAGGCGGGCTGGTCCGTATAACCGACCGGATCCGTCTCATACAACCCAGACAGCCGCAGCACCTCAATTCCCGGCCGCTCATTCAACCGTTCGACAGCTTGCCGGAGCAGCTCTTCACGGTCACCCATATTCGAGCCGAGCGCAATGTAGGCGACTGAACGGCGGTCAAGCGGGGATAATGCGTCCATTGGCGTCCCGCTTTCTGCGCAGTTCGACCGTCACGCCGTCAAAGTGGATCTCGAACGGCGGATTCGGCTTTGTCACCCGAACCGTCACTTCATTTATCATAGTATAAGCTTCCGCTATCGTCGTTGCAATGCCACCGGCTAAAGCTTCAATCAATTTGTAGGGTGGGCCCTCGACGATCGTTTTCGTCAACGCATGGAGCTCCGCATAATTGATCGTATAATTCAGATCGTCGTCAGAAGCCGCCCGCTCCAGATCAAGCTTCAGCTCCAGATCGACATAAAAGTTTTGACCCAGCCTATTCTCTTCCGGGAATACGCCATGATAGCCGAAAAACCGCATTCCCTTTAACGTCATGGTATCCATCTGTCGTTCTTCCTTCCCCCTACCATTCTATCTGTCAACGCCGATAAACGATCGCATCCGTCATCACAGCGGTGCGTTTGTTCGCTCGAACGTTGTGCACTCTGACGATTTGGCAGCCCTGAACAATGCCGAGCGCCGTTGTCGCCGCCGTTCCTTCCTCCAGCTCCTCCACCGGCAAATCGAGCGTCTGCCGAATGAACCGCTTCCTCGACGTGCCAAGCAGAACCGGATAGCCCATTGCATTGATATCGGCCAGATGCGCCATCATCGCGATGTTTTCCTCGTAATTTTTAGCAAATCCAATCCCCGGATCAAGCCAAATCTGCTCATCCGCCACCCCGGCTTGTTTGGCGATTTCGATGCTTAAGCGCAGATCGGCCAATACGTCAGGTACTAGATCGTTGTAATCCCTGTCCGGCCGGTTATGCGTAATAATGACCGGGCAGCCGTATTCGGCGGCGACCGCCGCCATCAGCGGGTCTTGCCGCAGCCCCCATATATCGTTCAGGATGTGCGCACCCGCTTCGAGCGCCCGGCGCGCCGTCTCCGCTTTGTACGTATCAATCGAGATCGGCATATTCGGCAAAGCTTCCCTGACCGCCCGAATGACGGGCAGCAGCCGCTGAAGCTCCTCCTCGGCGCTGATCGGCTCGAAGCCCGGCCTCGTTGATTCCGCCCCGATATCGATCAGATCGGCGCCCTCCTCAGCCAGCTTAACGGCGTGCGCCGCTGCCGCCTCCGCTTCGTTATGCTTGCCCCCGTCCGAGAACGAGTCCGGCGTGGCATTCAGAATACCCATGATGAGCGTCCGTTGCCCGAGCTCAAGCGCCGTTTCGTTATCGCCGCTTCCCAACCGGTAAGAACGGCTCCAGAACGACGGCTTGACGCCGCTCAACGCTGCTGCCGTAAAGTCTTGTCTCGTATCCTTCATCCGCGTTTACACTCCGTTCTATGCTAGGCTGCCGCTCTTCCCGGCTATCGCTTTCTATTCGTATCCTCGCGATAAGCTTGCAGCAGCCGGACCGTCTTCTCCCCGATCTTCCCGTTGCCAACGGTTCGGACAACGCCGTTCTCGTCAGCTAGCGTCGTAATCGGCACCAGCTCCTGCACCGAGGTCGTCATCCAGACCTCATCGGCTGCCAATAGCTCTTCCCAGCTATAATGGCCCTCTTCCGTCCGATAGCCCGCTTCCTGGGCGAGCTCCAGCACACGCGCTCTCGTGATGCCCGGTAAAATGCCGGTGTCGATCGAAGGCGTCTTTATGACACCCTCGCTTACGAAGAACAGGTTGCTGACGATTCCCTCGGCCAGCCGTCCGCCAGCCGTCCGCATCAGTCCTTCAGCCCCTGCAGGCGCGCCGGATGCAAGCAGTTCCCGCTTCGCTATTATATTATTCATATAATGCAGCGATTTTAACCGTACGTCGCCCTCCGGCGTATTGCGCGCCGTCTTTAGCAATCGCAGCTGCTTGCCATTCTCGTAAAGCTCCTCTTGGTAGAGAGGAAGCGCTTTGACTAGTACGAGCTCGTTCGGGCGCTCATATTCGCCGGTCGGCAGACCCAATTCGCCTTCGCCCGCAGAAACAGTTAAACGAACGTAGCCGTCATCCAGACCGTTCGCCGTAAGCAGCTCAGCGAACTGCGCCCGTAGTGCCCGTTCGTCGGGCTCGTAGCGAATACCGAGCTGAGCGCAGCCTTCGGCCAGCCGGTCTAGATGCCGATCCAGCAAATAAGGCTCGCCGTCGTAAGTGCGAAACGTCTCGAACAGCCCCATGCCGTACAAAAAGCCGTGATCGTATACCGAGATCACGGCTTTTCCGGCTTCCGTTTGGGAACCGTTAATCCCGATTATCATCGCGCCGCGCCTGCCCGTAGCTTCAAGAAATTGCGAAGCAGCGTCAGACCGTGCTCCGTAATAATCGATTCGGGATGGAACTGAACGCCTTCGATCGGGTATTCCTTATGGCGCAAGCCCATAATTTCGCCTTCCGCCGTTTCCGCGCTAATTTCCAGACAGTCCGGCAGCGTCTCGCGCTTCACGATTAAAGAGTGGTAGCGCGTAGCTGTATAGGGAGACGGGATGCCTTCGAACACGGTTTTGCCGTCATGAAGAATGTCGGACGTTTTGCCATGCATCAGTCTCTCCGCCCGAACAACATTGCCGCCGAAAGCTTGACCGATCGCCTGATGGCCGAGGCAGACGCCGAAAATCGGGATTACGCCTTTGAAATGGTCGATAACAGACAAGCTGATGCCCGCTTCATTCGGAGAGCACGGCCCCGGCGAAATGAGGATATGGTCCGGACGAAGCGCCTCAATACCGGCCAAATCGATCTCATCGTTCCGCTTGACGACAACCTCCTCGCCAAGCTTGCCCAAATATTGCACCAAATTGTACGTAAACGAATCATAATTATCAATGACTAGAATCATCGGTCTCGCTCCCCCTTTGTAATCGTTGTTCATTGCTTCTTACGCGAAGGCGATCGGCGTGCGCCGGTCCCTCTATAACTGGACTGCTACTCCAGACTCCAGTTCACAGCAGCCTATTCGGTTCTTACTTGGGCGGCTTGACGTTCGCTGTACTGAATCGCCTTCCATAACGCCTTCGCTTTATTAAGAGATTCGTAATATTCTCTCTCCGGCACGGAGTCGATTACGATGCCCGCGCCCGCTTGAATATGGACGAGTCCGTCTTTTACCGTCATCGTTCTTATAATAATATTAAATTCCATATCGCCGGTATAGTCAATCCATCCTAGCGAGCCGGTATACGGCCCCCGCCGGGTCGGCTCCAGCTCCTCGATAATTTCCATCGTACGGATCTTCGGAGCGCCGGTAATCGTTCCTCCAGGGAACTTCGCGGCGATGACGTCAAAGGCATCCTTGCCTGGGGCAAGCGTTCCTTCCACCTGCGACACCATGTGCATGACATGCGAATAGCGTTCGACGACCATCAGCTCTTCGACATGAACGGAGCCATACGCTGCGATTCGGCCCAGGTCATTGCGCTCCAAATCGACAAGCATAATATGCTCGGCCTTCTCCTTCTCGCTGGAAAGCAGCTCCTGCTCCATCAGCAAGTCCTCTTCCTCCGTTCTGCCGCGCCTTCTGGTGCCGGCAATCGGACGCGCCGCGAGCCTGCCGTTCTGCTGCTCCACAAGCAGCTCAGGCGATGCAGAAACGAGCTGGAAGTCGGGGCAGCGCAGAAAGCCCATATAAGGCGATGGATTGATGACACGCAGCCATTCGTACAGCTCCTCAGGAGAGATCGCAACCCGCCGCGATTGGCGCAGCGACAAATTGACCTGGAACACGTCCCCCTGTTCAATGTAACGCTGGATTCGGCGCACAGCCTCCATATAGTCCGGTTTGGAGAATGGAAACTGAATTCCTGGAACCTGCTCTACATCGATATGCAAGCTGTCGTCTTGGGTCATCGCCTCGCGCGCCCTCCGTACAGCGGTTGCATCCGCTGTACGGCCGCCCGCAAAACGCTCCTGCCAGAAGGCAGCCATCGATTCCGCACGACGGCACGCCTCCTCGTACAGCGGCTGCAGTCCGCCATCGATCCCGTCACGCCTAATCGGCGTATGGACCGCGCAATAAATCGCCTGTTCCAGGTGATCGACAATCCATAGCTCATTCATTCGAAGAAACAAATAATCCGGTACGCCCAAATCGTCGGCGGCAATCTCCGGCAGCCTTTCGATCGAACGGATGATATCGTAGCTCCAGAACCCGACACAGCCGCCCGTCCATTTCGGCCCTTCTTCAATGCGCGGTCCCTTATACGACTCCATCCATCGGCGCACCAATTCGAGCGGCTTGCCTTCGGCGCGCTCTTGCGAGACGACTTCTCCATCAGCCCCGAATACCGTCATCTCGGCCGTCCGGTCCTTTCCGCGAATCATACCCTCGGGATGCAGGCCAAGATACGTATAACGGCCGTCCTTGCCGCTCTCCAACACAAAGGCGTACGACGACGCCTCCTTCCATGCCGCTTCCCACGACGCGATGCCGTTATGCTCAAGCGGCAATCGCTTCAAGAGCGGCAGTGTTGTGTAGGTAGGTTCGACATGCCAGTCATGCCATTGATCGATGCTCGTAATAATCACCGGTGTGCCTCCTGTCCGCTCAGCTTATGATTTGCTAAGTATACAAAACTAAGAGGCAAAAGAAAAGATGGACGGCCCCGTAATGCCAATGTTGCCAATGTTGCTAAAGCGTCTGTGATACTGTCCACTCCGAACAGGCAAGAACAGCCTCTCGCTCCGCCAAGACGGCGGAACGAAAGGCTGTTCGATAGGATGATAAATTAGTTCTCGAAGTTAAACAGCGGTGTGGACAGGTAACGTTCACCGTTCGAAGGCACAACCGCAACGACGCGCTTGCCTTTGCCCAGCTCTTTCGCTACTTTCAGAGCAGCGAAGATGGCAGCGCCGGAGGAGATGCCCACCAGAATGCCTTCTTCTTTCGCGGAACGGCGAGCGTATTCGAACGCTTCCTCGTTCTCGACGGTAATAACGCCGTCATAAATTTCGCGGTTCAAAATATCCGGCACGAAATTGGCGCCGATACCTTGGATTTTATGAGGTCCAGGTTGACCGCCAGACAACAATGGCGATGCAGCCGGTTCTACGGCATAGACTTTAATGTCCGGGAAGTTCTTCTTCAGTACTTCGCCTGCGCCGCTGATCGTGCCTCCGGTTCCGATGCCGGAAATGAATGCGTCCAGCTTGCCGTCGAGGGAATTAATCGCTTCTACGATTTCTGGACCGGTCGTTTCGCGGTGGACTTTAACATTGGCTTGGTTTTTGAATTGTTGCGGGATAAAGTAGCTTGGATTTTCTTTCGCCAATTCTTCCGCTTTGCGTACAGCGCCGTTCATGCCTTCCGAGCCCGGCGTCAGAACGAGTTCCGCACCGTAAGCGCGAAGCAGGTTGCGGCGCTCAATGCTCATCGTCTCCGGCATAACGAGAATGGCTTTGTATCCTTTAGCTGCCGCTACCAACGCAAGGCCGATACCGGTGTTGCCGCTTGTAGGCTCGACGATCGTGTCGCCCGGTTTCAAGCGTCCTTCTTGCTCCGCCACTTCGATCATGCTAATCGCAATGCGGTCTTTCACGCTGGCGCCCGGGTTTTGGTACTCCAGCTTTACGTAAATTTCCGCGCTGTCTTCCGGCACGAGACGATTCAGACGAACAAGCGGCGTATCCCCGATCAGTTCCGTTACGTTTTGTACAATTCTAGCCATAGTATAAAATCCTCCTTATTCCGACTAATTAAGTTGGTATTTGCTAATTCCATATTAACAATGCTGGTAGTGGTTGTCAATAACCCTAAATAAAAAAAGATGCGCGTCAATTCAGGGGGCTAGCCCTTCTTGACGGCATCATATTTAGCAAGCAATTCATCTTCAATTTGCCGCATAGGCTTTGCGCGTGACAGCGCCAGCTGTTTGCGGGCCTCATCATGCAGATGGATGCCGGTTAAACCGGCCGTTTTCTGCCGCTCCTTGAGCCGAATGACGGCATAACCGCCGTCCACTCGAATCGGTCCGGCCATTTCTCCCGGCTGCAGCCTGCTCGCGGTATCCAGCATTTCTTCATTATAGAAAGGATCGTCAGAATCAATGAGACCAAGCTCTCCGCCCGCATCAGAAGTAAAGTCGTCCGTCGAATACGTTTTGGCGACGGCGGCAAAGTCTTCCCCGCTCTCCAGCATCTCCAGCACGATTTCGGACTCACGGGACGTATCCGTCACGATCCATTGCAGCCCCAGCTGCAGCTGGGAAGCGAACAGCTCGGGATGCTCGACAATATAGATTTCAACGTCGGAATCGGACACATCGACGGACAGAACGGCGATCTTCTCCAGCAGCAGTCGGTATCTCAAGTCCTCCAGGACCTGTTCCTTGCTCATGCCAAGCTGTTCTTTCATGACATGATAAAACGCTTCTTCACTCTCGTAGCCCTCGATCATCGCAGCAAGCTCCCGCCCCTGTTCCTCGGTCGGCACCTCGAGCCGGCGGTTTTCCGCCTCCAGGTCGATTGCCTTGTGCACCATCATCGTCCGCAGCACCGCATCGCCGTACTGCTCGCGAAGCAGTCCTTCCAATTCACTGGTCAAGATCGGGATTCCCCCGACAATAGCCGCAACGCTTGCGCCATCTTCGTCTTCTCCGTCGCCTTCCGTATGAGCGGCTGCTCCCGAATCAGAATTACGCCCGTCCGGACCTCCGCCAAACGGATACAGCTTAACGATCACTACGACGCTAAGCACGATCATGCATACCGCCTGCAAGACGATAACCGTTTTTAATACGCCAAATCTATTCATAGCCCTACTGCCCCCGTTTTATTGGATCGGCTTCGGTCTCGCTTGTTCGAGCAATTGCTCCAGTTGTGCTCGGTCGAATGTATACGCTTCGTTGCAAAAATGGCACACGATTTCCGCTTCCCCGTCGTCTTCAATCAGTTGTTGCAGTTCCGATTCGCCTAAGCTGACGAGCGTTTGCAACACGCGATCGCGCGAGCACTTGCATTGAAATCGGATGTCCATTTGATCGTGAATGGTCAAGTCGTCGCCGACCACCCGGCGCAAAATACCTTCCGGCGACTCCCCTTGATCCAGCAGGGACGTCACATGCGGCATTGAGCCTACCGCTTGTTCCAGCCTCGTAATTTCCGCATCCGTCAGGCCCGGCAGCAATTGCACAATGAAGCCCCCGGCATGAATGACGGTTCCGTCCGCGTCGACCAGCACGCCAAGGCCGACAGCCGAAGGCGTTTGCTCGGACAGTGCAAAATAATAGGTGAAATCTTCACCCAGCTCGCCCGAAATAAGCGGAACACTGCCGCGGTACGGGTCTTTCAGGCCAAGGTCTTTAATAATATGTAAATAGCCTTCGCGCCCGACGCCGCCAGCGACATCGATTTTCCCTTCGGCATTGCTTGGAAGCAGTACTTCCGGGTTGTCGACATAACCGCGCACTTCTCCGTTCGCATTAGCGTCTACTACGATTTGTCCAATCGGGCCATTGCCCTTCACCTGTACGGTCAGCTTCTCTTCGCCCTTCAGCATCGCACCCATAATCGCACCGGCGGTAGCTGTCCGTCCAAGCGCTGCCGTAGCAGTCGGCAGCGTATTATGCCGACGCTGAAGCTCGCGTACAAGCTCAGTCGTACGAACCGCGAAGACGCGGATTTTGCCGCCCCAGGCCGTGCCTCGAACGAGCACATCCTTTAATTGCTCCATTTCGATCTAAACCTCCTGATTGCGTTCATATATAATTCGAAGACCTTCCAGTGTAAGGAGGGAATCGACTGTCTCTATCGTTTCCGATTCTGAGCTGATTAACTCCGCCAAACCGCCTGTTGCGATTACGCGCGGGCTCACGTTAAATTCACTGCGAATCCGCTTGACGATTCCGTCCACCTGACCAGCATAGCCGTAAATGATGCCGGCTTGCATAGAAGTGACGGGATTGCGCCCGATCACGCTCTTCGGCTTCACCAGCTCGATCCGCGGCAGCTTCGCCGCCCGCTGGTAAAGCGCTTCGGTAGAAATGCCGATGCCCGGCACGATGGCTCCGCCCAAGTAATTGCTTCCGGCGTCAATATAATCGAACGTCGTTGCCGTTCCGAAATCAACGATAATAAGCGGGGAACCATACTTCTCGATACCTGCAACAGCATTGACGATGCGGTCGGCGCCCACCTCGCGCGGATTCTCGTAACGGATGTTCAAGCCGGTCTTAATGCCAGGGCCAACCATAAGCGGAGTTTTGCGCAAATATTTGCGGCAAAGCTGCTCCAGTGTCGGCGTCAGCGGAGGAACGACCGAAGAGATGATAACGCCTTCGATTTGCTCAAACCGGATATTCGCGTAATGAAACAGATTGTGAATGTTCATGCCGTACTCATCCACCGTCGCCGAACGGTTCGTGCTCAATCGCCAATGGTACTGCAGCTCTTTGCCCTTGTATACGCCAAGCACGATATTCGTATTGCCTACATCGATGACCAAAATCATGCCGTTGTCGTTCCTCCTTTCTTTTCATTCAAATCCAGGCTGATGTCCAGCGATTGGAACGAATAGGTCAAGCCGCCGACCGAGATAACGTCCACGCCGCATTCAGCGATGCCGCGAACGGTATCGAGACGCA
This sequence comes from Paenibacillus sp. NPDC058071, assembly GCF_042885235.1. Lineage (NCBI taxonomy): Bacteria > Bacillati > Bacillota > Bacilli > Caryophanales > Paenibacillaceae > Paenibacillus > Paenibacillus sp. NPDC058071. The sequence continues at coordinate 66,180 of NZ_JBHVSK010000024.1, read as the reverse complement.
CATTGCCCGATGCTTCCACAATCACATGCGGCGAATGCGCCTTAATGCGAGCAACCGCCTCCGTCATTTGCGGTGCAGACATATTGTCGAGCATAATAATGTCCGCTCCGCAGGCTAGAGCTTCTTCGATTTGGTCGAAAGATTCGGTCTCTACTTCGATTTTCATCGTATGCGGAATATGGGCGCGGGCCGCCTGCACGGCAGCGGTAATGCCGCCCGCGCCTTTAATATGATTATCTTTTATCATGACGGCGTCATATAAACCGAAGCGATGGTTCGCTCCGCCTCCTACACGAACCGCATATTTCTCCAACTGGCGATGGCCAGGCGTCGTCTTGCGCGTATCAACGAGACGGACCGGCAGTCCTGCCAGCGCTTCGACAAAAGCGCTTGTCTTTGTCGCGATGCCGGACATCCGCTGCATCAGGTTAAGAGCAAGCCGCTCGCCCGTCAGCAAGCTGTGCGTGCCGCCCTCCACAACGGCGATGACCGTTCCTTTCTCAACGCGGTAGCCGTCCTTCACCTTAGCTTCGAAGCGCAGCGACGGATCGACCACTTCAAAGACGAGCTGAGCTACCGGCAAGCCGGCTACTACGCCGCTTTCTTTGACGTGAATAACCGCTTTCGACTGCGATCCGGCAGGGATCGTCGAAGCTGTTGTAATATCGCCATTGCCGATGTCCTCCGTCAGCCAGTGGCGGATTTGACTTCGCAAAGCTTCATTATATCCGTTAAACGCCGTTTCAAACATAGACGATTCGCTCCTCTGTTATCCCATGCAAACGATGCAGGACGGTATGCTTTTGCCAAACCTCGTCATTGCGCGCAGGGAAATCCTCGCGGGCGTGAGCGCCCCGGCTTTCTTCACGGCGCAGCGCCGCCTCGGTCGTCAGCAGCGCGCAGGTGAGCAAGTTCGCAAACTCGAACTCCTCGCGCTTCGTCAGCTCCGACTGGAAGATCGGCAGTTGTCTGCGCAGCTCCTCCAATCCTTTCTCGAGCCCTTTTGCATCGCGCCGCAAGCCGACGTAGCGGACCATCACCTTTTGCAGCTTCAGCCTTTTCTCAACTACAGCCTGCATCGGTGGTCCGGCAGGATGCTCATCCAGATGGATGACAGGCTCCACATCAAGCGGCGGCAGCAAATTGATCGCGTCTACGATCCGCTTGCCGAAGACGATCGCTTCGGACAAGGAATTGCTCGCCAGCCGGTTCGCGCCATGCACGCCGGTCGAGGAAGCCTCTCCGCAAGCAAACAGCCTGCTTATGTTGGTTTCCCCGTTCAAATCAGTTTTGACTCCGCCCATCATATAATGGGCAGCCGGAGCGACCGGAATCCAATCCGTCGTCAGGTCGAGTCCATATTGCAGACAAAACTCGTATATATTCGGAAAACGATGCTTGATCATGTCTGGTGATTCATGCGTCACATCGAGATAGACATAGGTCGACTTCGTCTCCTCCATCTCGCTCACGATCGCGCGCGCTACAACGTCGCGGGGCGCCAGCTCAAGCTGCGGATGATATCGTTCCATGAAACGCTCGCCATTCGTATTGCGCAGCACAGCCCCTTCTCCGCGTACCGCTTCCGATATGAGGAAGCGAGGAGCGCCCGGGTAACAAAGGGAGGTCGGGTGAAATTGAATAAATTCAACGTCCTGAATATAGGCGCCTGCGCGATAAGCCATTGCAATGCCGTCACCGGTCGCAACATCAGGATTGGTCGTATAACGGTACAGCTGTCCGGCTCCGCCGGAGCAAAGCACCGTCGCCTTGCCTCGGACGAATAAACGTCCGCCGTCGGGCTTCTGAACAATCGCCCCGCAGCAGACGCCGTCCTGCGTCACCAGATCGATGGCGAAATGCTCGTCCCATACCTCGATATTCGGATCGGCTACCGCCTTCTCCGACAGCGCGCGCACAATTTCGTAGCCGGTCGCGTCGCCATTCGCATGCAGGATTCGCCGCTGGCTGTGGGCGCCTTCCTTCGTCAGTGCATATTCGCCGTTCTCCACGTCAAAGACAGTACCCATATGAATGAGATGGTCGACGCCTTGCGGACCCTCGTGCACAAGAACGCTGACCGCTTCGTCGGAGCATAGTCCCGCCCCGGCAATCAGTGTGTCCTGACGATGGTACTCAGGCGAATCGTCCTCGGAAAATACGGCGGCAATGCCGCCCTGCGCGTAGCGGGTATTGCTATCCAACAACGACTTTTTCGTGATCATCAATACGGAACTGCCGCTCTCGCTCGAGCGCAAAGCGGTAAAAAGACCGGCAATGCCGGCCCCAATTATAATTACGTCTTTTTCGACTACCGGAAGATCGTCCAGTGTAAGATCGACTAAATATCTGGGAATCATAGTAGATGGCGCCTCCAGGCATAGGAGTAGCGCATGCTCCTCCTATTTAACGAGTAACATACGCTCCAAAGACTTGCGGGCTTGATCGGCAACATGAGGCGGCACATAGATTTGTGGCTGCATCGTCTCCAGAGCTTTGACCAGCTTCTTCAAGTTGTTGACTTTCATGTTCGGGCAAACCAAATATTTCGACGCAAAATGGAACGACTTGTTCGGGCTGTCGAGACGAAGCTGATAGCCGGTTCCGTCTTCCGTACCGACGATAAATTCCTGGCAGTCGGATTCTTTGCAATATTTAATAATAGCCGTTGTACTGCCGACAAAATCGCCAAGCGCTACGACTTCCGGACGGCATTCCGGATGGACGACAAACTGCGCATTCGGGTACTTCGCCTTCATCTCTTCAACGTCTTTCACTGTCAACATATCGTGAGTGTTGCAGTAGCCTTCCCAAATAATCATCTTCTTGTCGGTATTCTGCTGCACATAGTGGCCCAGGTTTTTGTCCGGCACCCAGATCACTTCGTCGCCTTCGACCGAATTGACAACATTAAGCGCGTTAGCCGACGTACAGCAAATATCGGTCTCCGCTTTAATTTCTGCTGAAGAGTTAATATAAGTAACGACAGTAGCGTTCGGATGCTGCGCTTTCAGCTTGCGCAAGCCGTCTACGTTGACCATGTCCGCCATCGGGCAGCCGGCCCGTTCGTCGGGAATGATAACTGTTTTGTTCGGCGCAAGAATTTTCGCGCTCTCGCCCATAAAATGAACGCCGCAAAAAACGATAACCTCGGCGTCCGTTTGCGCCGCTTTCTGCGCAAGCAAGAAAGAGTCGCCGCGGAAATCCGCTACCTCCTGTATTTCATCGCGTTGATAATAATGAGCCAAAATAATAGCGTTGCGTTCTTTCTTCAATTGCATTAGCCGTTCGCGCAACTCACGGTTTTGTTCCGCCTTGCGTTCCAGTGCCAGTGCTTCCACGTAGATCCTCTCCTCTTATGAGGGATTGGGCCACAGCCCATTCCGAAGTAAGGCTTGATCCCGACTTTGTGAAATGAAGCACAAACATTGTCGAGATTAGCGCCGTAAGATTAGAACAATTATTAGAATTCATTTGTTAAGGTTTAATTTACTCCAGGCAGAAGGCGCTGTCAATGCGTGAATTGTCAAACTTCCGTCACCATTTCGCATTTTTTTCGTCATTTGCTAGGCCAGCCTTCTTTATATGACGTTATGCGTATAAACTGGGTCAGATTTGCAGCAGCAAACAGGCCTTAAAGGCGACTGTGATCGTTCTCAAGAATCTCTCTGCAATTCCTTTGCCCCTTCGATGTTCTCTCTTTTTCTGTCTAATACTGATTATCGTCTTGAATGCTTCTTCCAAAATAAAAGCCATCCTCTCAAGAAGACTCACCCGTTGTCGGGCGAGTTCCTCTTGAGAGGATAGCAATCGATGTTTCGCTCCTCTTTCGCGAGATCACAGCTCCTATGATTGTAATGTCTCTGCCTAAGCTGGCGGCGGCCTACGCCTACCGTTACCGTTTGGCAGGATCGTAAGGCTCGCCCAGCGCCGCAGGAGCGGAGGAACGGCCGACCGCACCCGCCAGCACAAGCAGTGTGAGAACATAGGGCAGCATGTAGAAAAACTCATTTGGAATTTGCGACGCCCAATCAAACAGCTGGGCGAAATTGCGCAGCGCCTGTGCAAAGCCGAAGAAAATGGCTGCTCCTGCTACCCCAAGCGGATTCCATTTGCCGAAAATAACGGCGGCGATCGCAATAAACCCTTGGCCCGATATCGTATTGTGCGCAAAGCTGCTCGTCGTCGTCAGCGTCATGGTCGCTCCGCCAAGGCCAGCCAGAATGCCGCTGAGCATCACGCCGATATAGCGATATTTTGTCACGTTAATGCCGACCGTATCAGCCGAGCTCGGATGCTCGCCTACTGCCCGAAGGCGCAAACCGAATGGTGTTTTATACAGCACGACATAGCTGATTGCAACCGCAATGATAACGAGATACGTCGTCGGATAAGCGGTGAATAGTCCCTTGCCCAGCAGCGGAATGTCGGATAAATAGGGAATCTCCCATTTTTTGAACACATATTTCAGCGTCGGCGTTTGACCGGAGGAGAACAGGTTTTTCGTCAAGTAGACGGCAAGGCCGAGCGCTAAAATGTTAATAACAACGCCGACTACCGTCTGGTCAGCCTTGAAAGTAATGGTCGAAACGGCATGCAGCAGCGAGAACAGGAGACCGAATACCATCGCCGCAACTAGCCCGAGCCACGGCGCCGATTTGCCAAGACCGCCTTGGATGGCATACTCGGTTACGACGGCGGCCGCAAAAGCGCCCGATACCATCAAGCCCTCCAGCCCGATATTAATAACGCCAGAACGCTCCGAGAACACGCCGCCGAGCGCCGTGAAGATAAGTGCGGTCGAGAAAACGAGTGTAATATTCAGAAGCTGTCCTATAATTTCAAGAGCGTTCATACCGTGCCGCCTCCTTCGCGCTTGTCTGCCCGCCTTTTCAGGAGTGGCTTTAAGAAGAAGATCACCAGTCCGTGCGATGCGACAAAAAAGATGATGGAGCCGATGACAATGCGGACAACCTCCGTCGGCACATCGGCACCAAAGCTCATGCCCGCCGCGCCGTAATTTAAGCCTCCTAACAGCATCGCTCCCAGCAGCACCCCGACCGGCGTATTGCCGCCGATCAGCGCCACTGCGATGCCGTCGAAGCCGTAGCCCGGCATGCCCGCAGAAACCAATTGATTGCCAAAGACGCCAAGCGTCTCGAATGCCCCGCCGAGCCCGGCGAAAATGCCGCTGATGAACATCGACTTCACGATCGTCTTCTTCACATTGATACCCGCGTACAGAGCGGCGTTCGGATTATGGCCAACCGCGCGCAGCTCATAGCCCCGCTTTGACCGCCACAGCAAGAAATAAAAGACGACAATGACGATAATCGCGATGACGATTCCCCAATGAACGCGTGCGTGATCCATCGCTTCCGATAAGAACTTAATCTTAGCGCTGGCTGATTCATGAATCGGCCGGGATTTCTGCTCGCCCTTCAGAACGAGAAACTTAGCTACAATGAAATTAGACAGGAAGAGCGCAATCCAGTTGAGCATAATCGAGGAAATGACTTCGTTGACGCCCCGATTCGCTTTCAAATAACCGGCGATCGCAGCCCATAACCCGCCGAACAGCCCTCCTGCCATTACAGCCAGCGGCAAATGAATGAACCAAGGAAGCTGCAGCGTCACACCGACAATCGTTGCCCCGGTCATGCCCATAATAAACTGCCCTTCCGCTCCGATGTTGAACAGACCGGTGCGAAAGGCGAAAGCGATCGCCGCGCCGGTAAAAAGGAGCGGCGTTATCGCGCGAATCGTCTCGCCGATGTTATAGGCGCTTCCGAACACCTTCTTCACGAGCGACATATAGGCAAGGAGCGGATCGTAGCCGCCCGCCAGCATCGCAATAGCGCCGCATATTAAGCCGAGCACAATAGATACGGCAGGAACGAGCAGCGACGGCTTATTGAACGCTTTGCGCAGAAACCCCATTCCGTTCTTCCCCCTTTCCTTCGGGGAGTTCGTGGCTGCAAGTCATCATATAGCCGAGCTTCTGGTCGTCTCGCACATTCGCGTCTACTTCGCCCGTCATCCGACCTTCGAACAAGACCGCGATGCGGTCGGACAGCGCATACAGCTCATCGAGTTCAAATGAGATGAGTAAAATGGCTTTGCCTTCGTTTCTCGCTTCCATGAGACGGCTGTGAACAAATTCAATGGCGCCAATATCCAAACCGCGCGTCGGCTGAACCGCGATAAGCAGATCCGGGTTGCGAGATATCTCCCGGGCAATAATCGCTTTCTGCTGGTTGCCGCCCGATAACGAGCGGGCCTTCGCCTCGATTCCAGAACCGCGCACGTCAAACTCCTCCGCAAGACGGCTGGCAACCGCATCCCTCGCTTTAAAATCGATGAGACCGTATTTGCCGAACTGCGGCTCGTAATACTGGCCGAGAATCATATTCTCGCTAAGCGTAAAATCGAGCACTAAACCGTGTTTATGCCGATCCTCTGGAATGTGGCTGACGCCCGCCGCCGAGATTTGGCGAGGAGTCTTGTTGGTGATGTCCTGTCCATTCAGCTTGACCGAACCGCCGCTCACAGGAAGCATTCCCGTAATAGCCTGTACCAGCTCGCTTTGGCCGTTGCCATCCACACCTGCAATGCCAAGCACCTCGCCTGTTCGAATCTCGAGGCTAACCCCATCCAAGACTGGCTTGCCGCGGTCGTCCTTCATCCGCAGGCCGTTTACGGAGAGCACCACACCACCCGGCGGGCGCTCCCCCTTTCTCGCCTCGAAATGGACGTCCCTGCCGACCATGAGCTCCGCCAGCACGCGCTCGTCAGCGCCCTCGGCGGGAAGCGTACGGACCACTTTTCCTCGGCGGATGACGGTCACCGTATCAGCAAGCGTCAATACTTCCTTCAATTTATGAGTAATGAGGATGATCGACTTGCCTTCGTCCGCCAAGCTGCGGAGGATGACCATCAGCTCCTCAATTTCTTGCACCGTCAGTACAGCCGTCGGCTCGTCGAAGATAAGAATTTCCGCTCCCCGATACAGCGTCTTCAATATTTCCACCCTTTGCTGCATCCCGACTGTAATATCTTTGACCCGAACCTCCGGGTCGACCTTCAAACCGTATTGCTCTGAAATGCTTCGAACTCTTTCATTGGTCGATCGATAGTCGATAAACATTCCTTTGCGAGGCTCGGAGCCTAGCACAATATTTTCTGCAACGGTAAACGGCTGAACCAGCTTGAAATGCTGATGAACCATGCCGATGCCAAGCTCAATCGCATAACGGGCTCCTTCAATGACGACCTTCTTACCGTTAATCCAAATCTCTCCTTCATCCGGCTGGTACAAGCCGAATAAAATATTCATGAGCGTCGATTTGCCCGCCCCGTTTTCTCCCAGCAGCGCGTGAATCTCCCCTTTTTTCAGCACAAAATCGATGGCATCGTTTGCGATCAGCCCCGGAAACCGCTTCGTAATCGCCTTAAGCTCCACCGCCGTTTCAATCCGGTTCATGCCGTCACCGTCCCTTTGATCAGTATTTAAGCACGTCAAGGGTAACTATCCCGTCCATCAAGCTCCCTGCATTCTGCCGATAGATGCCCTTAACGAAGAACAAGACCGGCATCAGCCGGTCTTGCCAGACGTTTCCGCCGTTCGGATTTTTATTTTCCTGCCGGAGCAGTCGGAACCACGATCTCGCCTTTAATGATTTTCTGTTTGTATTCATCGACTTTCTTCAGAACATCCTCCGGCACGTTTTTATTTTCCTGCGGAAGACCGACGCCATCGTCCTTCAAGCCGAGCGTTACAACCTTGCCGCCTTCGAAATTGCCGTCCATAAAGTCTTTGGACACTTTGTATACGGCTTGCTCTACACCCTTCATCATCGAAGTCAGTGTAATGTCGTCGCCAAAGTCGATCGATTGATCTTTATCAACGCCTATTACCCATACATCCTTACCGGCGTCTTTGCGCTCTCTCGCCTCGTTGAACACGCCCGTGCCGGAATTGCCTGCCGCTTGGAAAACAATATCCGCGCCATTGTCATAGAGCGTTGCAGCGGCTTGCTTGCCAAGGTCGGGCCGCATGAACTCGCCGACGTAGTTTTTGAGAATCTCGGCATTCGGGTTGACCGCTTTAATCCCCGCCTCGAAGCCTGCGTCGAAGCGATGAATGACCGGAATATCCATGCCGCCGACGAAGCCGATTTTGCCGGACTTGGTCATCAGGCCGGCAACAACGCCAACCAGAAAGGCGCCTTCGTTCTCGGCAAACATAACGGAACTGACATTAGGCAAATCGATTTCGTTATCGATCAGCGCCAGCTTCGCGTCCGGATTTTGCTTGGCCACTTTCGTCATCGCGTCCTGAAACAAAAATCCGATGCCCCAGGTCAAGCTGTAGCCCTCTTTGACGAAGTTGTTGAGGTTCGGCTCCATATCAGCTTCACCCTTGCTCTCCAAAAACTTTGTGGCCGCTCCCGTATCCTTCTTGACCCGCTCCAAGCCGTCCCACGCGCTTTGATTGAAAGACTTGTCGTCAATGCCGCCTACATCTGTCACCAGACCGATTTTAAAATCTGCGCCTGCTCCTTTCTTGCTGCCTTCTCCGCACGCGGACAGGACAAGCGCAGCAGCAACTAAGACCGAAAGAACCAAACCCCATTTTCTCATCAACCATTCTCCCCTACTGAATAATTGGTCGTTCTGGCCGGGCCGGATCAAGAAGCATGCAGGAAACGCTCGGCTGCCAATCTCTTCTCTCTATTATAATCTGAATATTCAAAACATCAATGATTTTATGTTAGTATATATAACATAAAATCATTGAATAGTTCTGATTTCAAAAGAATATGTTATGTTAATGATACATATACTATAGGATTCAGCGATTAGAGTAAGTTTGTCTAACACAAAACTAATAATTAAAGCGTTTTCAAAATCCCATTCGCTTAAGATCCGGCTCATACCAAGCCTCACGATACAGTCCGTCAAAAACAAAAAACAGTCCTGCAAGATATCCTTGCAGGACTGTTCTATATTCGGGAGATTAGGATGGTTTATTCGATCCGTCATCGTCCTCAGATTTTTTCTCATCGAGCGCCGGTGGCTCGATATCGCCAGCATCATGCTTACCGATGCGTACCGTAACGCCGCCGATTGTATCAATAATCGGTTCCGACACGGTCGATTCGGATTGGCCGCCCTCAGACGGTTCACCGTCCAGCGAGCCGGTCTCGATCAGACGTTTGATTTGCTCAAGCTCAAGCGTTTCTTCGCTAAGCAGCGTCTGTGCAATAATATGCACTTCCTTGCTCTTCTCCGTCAGGAGCTTCTTCGCGCGCTCGTAGCTTTCGTTGATGTAACGCTGCATCTCCTGATCGATCTCATAAGCGATCGAATCGGAGTAGTTCTGCTCGTGGCCAATGTCGCGTCCAAGGAACACTTGGCCTTGCGACGTGCCGAACTGCATCGGACCGAGCTTCTCGCTCATGCCGTATTCCATAATCATGCTGCGGACGATACCCGTCGCTTGTTTAAAGTCGCTGTAAGCGCCGGTGCCGATCTCGCCGATAAACAATTCTTCGGCGACACGGCCGCCGAGCAAGCCGGTTACTTTGTCGAGCAGCTCTTGCTTCGTTACAAGCATGCGATCTTCCTTCGGAAGCATAATCACATAACCGCCTGCGCGTCCGCGCGGGATGATCGTTACCTTATGCACCGTATCAGCATGCTCCAGGAAGTAGCCGATAATGGTGTGACCCGCTTCGTGATAAGCGACGATGCGCTTCTCACGATCGCTGATGACGCGACTCTTCTTCTGGGTACCGACGATAACGCGGTCGATCGCTTCATCGACCTCTTGCATCGCGATATCTTTCTTATTGCGGCGAGCCGCCAGAAGCGCTGCTTCGTTGAGCAGATTCTCCAGATCGGCGCCGGTAAAGCCGGTCGTGCGCTTGGCGATAACGTCAAGCTTCACGTCTTTATCAAGCGGCTTGTTGCGAGCGTGTACTTTCAGTACCGCTTCGCGGCCTTTCACATCTGGACGGTCGACCGTAATCTGACGGTCGAAGCGGCCCGGTCGAAGCAAGGCCGGGTCCAGAATGTCCGGACGGTTCGTTGCGGCAATGATAATGATGCCTTCATTTTCGCCAAAGCCGTCCATTTCGACGAGCAACTGGTTGAGCGTTTGCTCGCGCTCGTCATGCCCGCCGCCGAGTCCGGCGCCGCGCTGACGGCCGACCGCGTCGATCTCGTCAATGAAAATGATACATGGAGCGTTCTTCTTCGCGTTCTCGAACAAGTCGCGGACGCGGGATGCGCCGACACCGACGAACATCTCGACAAAGTCCGAACCGGAAATGCTGAAGAACGGAACGCCTGCTTCGCCCGCTACTGCGCGAGCCAGCAACGTTTTACCGGTACCTGGAGGGCCGTTAAGCAACACGCCTTTCGGAATGCGCGCTCCGACAAGATTGAATTTGCGAGGATCCTTCAGGAAGTCGACGACCTCGACAAGCTCTTGCTTCTCTTCGTCGGCGCCCGCCACGTCCTCGAACGTGATCCGTTTCTTCTCTTCGTTGTACAAGCGTGCACGGCTTTTGCCAAAGTTCATCACTTTGCCGCCGCCGCCCTGCGCTTGATTCATCAAGAAGAAGAACAGGACAAAAATAATGATAAACGGAATAATGGACGTCAACAGCGTCAGCCACATGCTCGGCTGATCCATCGGCTTAAAATTCAAGTGAAACTTGAGTTGATCCTGGGCCGCAATTAATTGCTCGCCCACATCAAGGCCGACTCTCGTTGTGAACGCAAGCTCTTCGCTTTTCGCCCCCGCCGGCGCTGCTTTATATTTACCAGTAACTAAATAAGTATAACCGTCATATTTTACGGTGAGTTCCTGAATGTTATCCTGGCTGATCGCCGTACGGAGCTCATCGTAACGAATTTCAACGGTAGAAGTATTTGAATTGCTGATAAACTGAATAATCCCGACAGTCACCAAAAAGATGATCAAATAAAATGCAGTATTACGGAAGATCCGATTCATCCCCCTACCTCCTCTCAAGACGCTCCTAATATTTTACCATAGCATGACTTTCCATCTCAATAGAGCTTAAGACGAAGGGGAGGCATGCCGGTTAATGCTTTATTTCGGCAACGTTTTATCGGTTATTTCTGATAAACTTCCGGCTTCAGCACGCCAATGAACGGCAGATTGCGGTATTTCTCCGCATAATCAAGTCCATAGCCCACCACAAAGGCATCCGGAAGCGTAAATCCGGTGTAATCGGCTTCCAAGTCGACCGAGCGTCTTGCCGGTTTGTCGAACAAGGTTGCGACCGTTACCGATTTCGCGTTGCGGCGCTCCAGGACATCAATCAGGTAGCTGAGCGTCAAACCGCTGTCGATAATATCTTCAACGATGAGAACGTCACGTCCTTCGACGCTGGCGTCAAGGTCCTTAATAATTTTGACAACGCCGGATGACTTGGTCGATTGGCCATAGCTGGAAACCGCCATAAAATCGATCTCAAGCGGAATCGGCATCGCCTTAACAAGGTCCGACATAAAAATAAAGGCGCCTTTCAGGACGCAAATAACAAGCGGATTCCGCCCTTCAAAGTCGGTGCTGAGCGTCTCGCCCAGTTCCTTTACTTTGGACCTGATCTGTTCTTCATCGAAAAGCACTTCCTGAATGTCGTTAAGCAAAATGAAAATCCCCCTACACCAATACTTATAATTATGAGTATAACAGTGCTTCTTATTCGTTTTCCAATCGAATGAACAGGAAGTCCTTCGTTTCCGGGTCGGCAAGCGCATGGTCGGATCTTCGAATGCCCGGAATCCATAGCAGCCGCCCTTCCGCGTCGAATACAAGCGGATAGTCGTCTCGCCGAGATGGAGCGAGCTTAACGTCAACGAACATATCTTGCACTTTTTTCGAACCGTTTAGTCCTAATACGGAAATTCGATCGCCGGGCTCTCTGCCCCGTACACGCAATGGAAATACGAGCTGCGATGCGTCGAACAACGCCTCGTCCCGTCCTTTCGGCCGCTGAACGTCTCCGTTGTTCCGTCGCTCGAACGTCAGCCGGCAGTCGCCTGCCGCAACGGTTTCGAAGCGCGAACTCTCCGGAATTACGATCAGACCGCCTTCTGTCACCTGCTCATCGCTGCCCTTCGGTTGTACGCATGTCCAGCGCATTTCATCATATTCGCGAATGCAGCGAAGACCAAAGCCGATATCCTGCTTCCAGGTGCTGGGCGATTCCGGCGAGGCGGCTAGACGAATCGTCTCGATCATCTCGAAAGAAGCGATATCCTCTTCATTAGAAAGATAATTTAATATTAGTTTAATCAATCTCCTTTGTAAAGCGACGTGCAGAGCGGTCAAAGAAGCGGTGTCGACCTTGCATTCGCCGGGGGAAGACGCTACAAGCTCCGCAAACTGCGCCTCCGCTTGCCGCTCCATCCAGTCGTCCTCTTCTCCCGCCACTTCCGCAAGCCTGCGCAGCGAACGGGACAATTGAGGATTGAATTCGCTCAAGTAAGGAAGCACGTCCAGCCGTATGACATTCCGGAAGTAATATCTTTCGTTATTGCTGCTGTCGATACAGAAAGGAACCCCGTGTCGCTCGCAATAACCCGTAATGTCTGACTTGTTCATACGAAGCAGAGGGCGAATAAGTTCCACGTTTTTTTCCCGCCGCCTCGTCTGCATGCCCGCCAGCCCCGTGAGTCCCGTTCCTCTCAGCAGCCTCATCATGATCGTCTCGGCCTGATCGTCGGCGTGATGGGCCAACGCAATCGAGTCCGCTCCGAAGCGCTCGGCCGCCTCGTGGAGAAAAGCGTAACGGCGCTCTCTCGAGGCGGCTGAAGGGTTCATTCCGGTTTCCTCAATATAAGCCGGCATGTCCAAGACCGTCATCTCGAACGGTATGCCAAGCTCCGCCGTATACGTTCGAACCATTTCTGCTTCCAAGGCCGACTCCTCTTTGCGAAAGCCATGATTCACGTGCGCAGCAAGAATCGTCAGTTCCTCTTCTCCTGCCAGACGGGAGAACAAATGCAGCAGCGCCATCGAATCGGGCCCGCCCGATACAGCGACCACTATTCTGTCCCCCCGCTTCCAAAGCTCATCCTGCTTCGCGGCTCTCGCCATTTCAAAAAGCAGCCTGTCTCCCGTCTCCATAACAATAGGTATCTCCTTAGGTTCATTCGTTTTTCTTCCGAACATGACGTCTCTGTGCCGATAGCCGCAAAAGCCGTCCGCTTAACGGAGCAGCCAGTATATCGAGACGCCAAGCATTACTGCCGATACAGCGGCCAGCCCTTTCAGCCAAACCGGCGTATCGCCGCCCGATCGCCTCGTCTCCCGGCGATGCATCAGCAGCCGCCAAGCTTCAGCCCCTTCGGCCGCGTCGCCGAACTGGCCGCTGAACGCCTGCCGCAGCCAGCCTGATACCGGCGCAAGCTGCGGGCTGCTTGCCGCTACCTGCAGCAGCTCTTCGGACGAGCGGTTCTGCGGCAGACCTGCCGTAAGCAGTTGAAGCTTCTTGGGCTCAAGCAACTGCAAGCATAAGACGCCGAATGAGAACAGATCGTACTTCGCATCCGCCGACCGGGTACCTGCGTTCCAATAGCCCCGATCATAAATTTCGGTAAACTGGCGAATGCTCTTGCCCGCTGCGGTCACGCCGCCATAATCGACAAGCTCCACGTAACCGTAATCCGCAACGAGTACATTCTCGACCTTCAAATCGCCGAATACCCACCCTTTACCATGCAGCTCAGCCAGCTTGCCCAGCAGATTCAGACCGAGCAGAGGAAACCACTCCGGACCGTTCTCATTCAAATAGCCCGACAATGTCGTTCCTCTGACGTAACGCATTATATAGAAAGGATACTCCCGTCCGTCTGGTCCTTGCAAATCGTCCACATCGTAAAGAAACGGCTCCACGCCCCGCTTCCCTTGTTTGGCCAGCGCTTGAAGCACGTTAATCTCGGACTGCAGGTCGACCGCGTCGGCGCCAATCTTCATCGCATACCAAGCGCGGTCCTTCTGCACGAGATAAACCTTACCGTTCGCGCCCTCCCCTAGCAGCCGCTCCACCCGGTAACGATTCTGTTTCCATTTTCCCGTTACCGTCATGCCGCGGCGGAGGCCCATTTTAAACGACGTAGTCACTCATCATCCCATCCGTTTCATCCTTGTTCTTCCTACCATAATCCCCTCGCCGGTAAAAATCAACGACCTGCATAATTGCCGGCCCCGTCGGGGTTGTTCCGCTCATTTGCAGCTTTGGAAAAATCGACTGCGCGCCGGTCAGATTAGCGGTCCAATCGAGATCCATCATGCAATCGTCTCCATACTTCGAGCTCGGAAAGTGGAATACCGCAATTTCGCTAACGCCCTGTCTGGCTTGAAGACTTAGCATCAAATCATGAATCGCCTCTTCCACCGAGCGCAGCTTCGGCTTCATGCTGGCGCTGGCGTCGATTAGCAAAGCTACCTGCAGCTTCGAGGTCTCCCCCAGCTCGTCGATCACGCGAACGACCTCACTTCGTTTCTCTGGCGGCAGCGCCTCGATTGAGCCATTGCCAAGCACCTGCTTTAGCTCTTTCTGAACGGCCAGCTGGATCGTCTGCACCGCCGTCTTGCGCGTCATCATCTGCACCGTCTGCGACAGCTGCCGCATATTGACCAGCCTGCTTAATCCGCCGCCGGCGCGGGCGATTTCCTCAATCTCCGCCGCCCCCAGCTCTCCTACATCGCCATAATCGAGTATGCCGACTACATTGAGCGCGATGCCTTCAGCTTTTGCATGGGCGGCCGCCACAACCGGACTTAGGCCTACATTCGAACAACCGTCCGTAATCAATAAAATTTGCTTCATATTCGCTGTCCCTCCTAACCGTATCTCTATTAGTTTTGCCGGATGTTAGAAGGGTTAAACGAACGAGACCAAGAGAATATGAGATTTTTAATAGAACTCAAGGCTTATTTCAAGCCAAACAGGCGGTTAAACCGCTCTATCAATATATTCGGACGTTTTGCCCTTTCTATGCAGTCGGCATAAAAAAAGAGGGGCAGCAGCCCCTCTAGCAGACTCCACGACAACACGACTACACGACACGACAACGACAACCCAGTCAGGATCATCCCTTCTCTTCCTCCCGGCTAGCTTACGGTGCGCGGACGCTCCAACCTGGATAGTCCGGGCCAGCGGAAAGATGCCCACTCAGGCATATGCTTATCGACACGCGCAACAAGCACGGTCATATCGTCGATAATTTCACCCTTATGATGACGCACGACCAGCTCCAGCAGCATATCAGCCATCTCTTGCGGATCATCGCTCTTCATATCGTGGATAATCCGTTTCATCCACATCTCCTTATTGACGGCGTGCCCCGGCGCGTCGTAAATGCCGTCGCTCATCAAAATGAGCGTATCCCCGGGCTGAAGCTGCATGGAGATTAGATCGACGTCGATCTCTTGAAGGATGCCGATCGGCAAATTGTTGGCTGTGACATGAAGCACCTCATTGCCCCGCTTAATAAAGCTCGGAGTAGATCCGATCTTCATGAACATCGTTCTCGCCGTGTACAAATCGATAATCGCCAGATCAATCGTGGCGAACACCTCGTCCGAGGAACGGAGCAGCAAGATCGAATTGACCGATTTAACGGCCAGCTTCTCATCCATCCCCGACTGCAGCAGTTGCTGCAAAATCGTTAAAGCGGCGCTGCTCTCCTGTCGCGCTCGCTCGCCGTTCCCCATGCCGTCGCTGATAGCGACGGCGAACTTGCCGTTGCCGAGCTCCGTCATCGTAAAGCTGTCTCCCGACAGCAGGTCGCCTCCCTTGGCTACCCCGGCAATACCGGTCTCGATCTCGTATTCCTTGGCCGAACCGAAAACGACCAGCGTTGGCTCCCCGCCTTTTTCCGGCGGCCGCTCCGACTTCACGGCAATATGCTCGCCCAATATATCAGAGAGCAGCGGCGCTATAATTTTCCGGCATTCGTTATATCCTTTATGAAAATGATGATACAGCTCGATCTCTACATTTCCCTCCTCCAGATTGATTATTTCGATTTCCTGTATCGACAGCCCCATCCCTTCCAGCGCTTCCCGTATTTGTTCCTCCTGCAAATGCAGCGTCTGGCCCTCCCGCTTAATTTCACTCGCCAAATCCTCCATCACCTGAGAAACACCCGACAATTGATCGGCTACAAGCTGACGGGAGTCGAATATTTGCTTTTTCCAATGCATATTATTTCGATATAGCTCGTACTGCTGCTCCATCACATTCAGCACCTCGGATGTTTTCAAGCAGTGGGAAACCCAAGCGCGCGGCATCGATTTCGAGGCCGGAACCCGTCCTTCCTCCACCTTTTTCAGCATATCGGCCATCATGGTGTGCGTCTGATAATATTTATTTTCCCAACAAGCGGTTTGTCGGTGGCAATTCACGCAGCTGCGCTCCGCAACCGCAGTCATCATATTCCCAAGTTCTTCTTCATGCTTCAAAGCAACCGCAGCGCCGCTGAACTGGCCGAAGCTGCTCGATAGCTGGCGAAACACCTCCGAGTATTGAGCCACACGCTGCGCCGTCGCCTCCCGAACACGCTTCGCATAATCATGCTGCGATTTGGCATGCTCGTTCGTGCCCGGCACATATCTGGCGATCGTGCGGATCATCTCGCGAGGCGTGAGCAGCAGCAGCGTTGCAGCAGCAACCGATTCCCAGGTCGAAGCCATGACATCCTGCTGGCTGCCTACATAGATCGCCAGAATGGACGTGCCGAGCAGCATACCGAACGCCGCACCAAGCTTCCCTCCGTCGCGCAGCAGACCGGCGAGCAAGCCGGCGAAAGCGAGCAGACTCATTTGCACGATTGCCGACAAATCGGCCAAGCTCAGGATAAGTCCGGCAATGACGCCCACCGAAGCGCCGAGCGGTGCGCCGCCGGCTAATGCGAACAGCACCAGCATGTAGCGAGAGAGCACGTTAACCGCCGTCATATCGTAGACTGCCCATCCAACAGTTCCCGTCATAACTGATGCCAACATAATCATCAGGCAGATGATCTCTTCGTTTTTGAGCGAAGCCGTTTTTTTAGACATCGTAAAGACCGGAATCGCTTGAATAAAAACAAGCGTCAACACGAAGCCGAGCGCGGCCTCCACGACAGCCATCATAAAGTTGTACCACGATACCGCATCCTGCGTGAACAATGAAAAGAGCTGCACGACAAGCGTCGCGGCGAAAACAAGTATCGGCGCCGTTGAAAGCTCAGCCTTCTCATACGCTTCCAATCCTTTGAACAGCAAAAACAGTGCGGCGATTTCCATAGCAATCCACATTGGCGCAGGCGTAACCGCAAACCAGCTGCCGGCAACAAGCGAGACAGCTACCCAAGCGTACGTGTCCCGGCGAAGAAAATAGATGACCGCGAAGTATGCAGCCGCAAAAGGCATCAACGTTTCGAGAATGACGGCTCGTCCGAGCAAAAAACCAACCGCAACCAGCAGGAACGTCCACTTTTTCGCCAGCACGAGCTGCAGCGTCCTGCGGGACGCCGTCCACTCCTTCACCTTGCGCATTGCCGCTCTCGCCTTTCCCTCGTTCTTGCCCCCCACTCCAGGGAATACTACAACGTTCTTCTCCACCTTTCACGACACCACCATTCCGATAATATTGTGTTCACCCATTATAGGAGGTTGTCCATATAAAAGTTTGTCATTTATCGTAGACCGGGTCATAAGTTTTTTCCGACAAAATGGGCCGCCAGCGAAGAGGCCCCCGCGAACGCGCAAAGCCTTGGCCCAACAAGGGAGATAAGCCTTTCCGGGACTATGCGCCCGTATCGCCGTTCAACAAAAACCGTCGCCGGAACGACGAAACGATTGACGAAAGAAACACGCCTGCTGTCGGGAATGAAGGAGGAACAGAGAAAACTTTTTTTGCGACAATGCGGTTTAGGGGATGAATTCGACGCTGCGCACCAACAGGAGGGTATAAAAACGGCTGCCTCGGCGTAAAATCGGTCTTCCAGAGCGAATGACATTCAGCTTGCAAGGCGAAGATGCGACAAGGCATGACGGCGAATCCGCCGCCGATCGAAACCGGTATCGAAGGAAGATGTGCGTTCGAAGCATAATGGCATCAAAAAAAGCAGAACCGTTAGGTTCTGCTTTTATATTAGAGATGGAAATTAAACCCGCTTGGCACCGCGTCCACCGCGTTTGCCTTCGGTATTCTTCTTCAGAGAGGAGATGCGTTCTTCGCTGTCTTTCAAGAAGCGCGACACTTTATCCTCGAATGACGGTTTGCCGAACGCCGGCCTGCCAGACGATTGCTTATTGAAGGGACGTCCGCCACGATCTTGCCCCCCGCCTCCGCCTCCGCCACGGTTGAAGCGTTCTCCGCCTCCTCCGCCTTGACGCGGCTCGCGTTGCGGCGGCAGTTGGCCCTCTGGCCGATCTACTGCCTGTTTGATAGAAAGTCCGATTTTTCCGTCTTTATCCACGTTGATCACTTTTACTTTGACGATGTCATCAATTTTCAGGTGATCCTTCACGTCTTTGACGTAGTTATCGGCAATTTCCGAGATGTGAACGAGCCCTGTGACACCTCCCGACAAGTCGACGAATGCCCCGAAATGCGTAATGCCTGTCACTTTGCCCTCTAACTTGGCGCCCACTTCAATTGCCATAAAATAAAATGTTCCTCCCTAAAATATTTGCTAAATAGCCTCACTACCGTGATTATAACCGAACCGTTAAAGGAAGGTCAACAGACGTTCACCCTATTCCAGCGTCTATTTAATGACTTGAATCGACCGTTCGCCCTTCTTGACCATCCCTTGCTCCTTCGTAGCCAGCTGTTCGATATATTCCGGATCGTTCAATTGATCGATCTGCAGCTGCAGCCCTTTGGCCGTTTTCGTCGTTTCTTCCAGCTGTTGCTGTACGGCGGTTAATCGAATTTCCAGCTTGCCTTGCTGTTCCATTTGTCCGAAAAAGGTATAAGCCGCCCAGCAGAGAAACAGAACAAGGCACATTCCCCATATCCGGATTCGGCGCTTGGTGCCTGCGCTTGATTTGCTTGCTGCCGCTGAACTCATCGTCTTATACCCCCTTCTATTTATATGAGACGGCCTCGCCGTCTATTCGTTCGTTTCCTCTACGGTTGCTTTCTGTTGAAAGTGAACCATCGTTTCAAGCCTGTCCAACCTTTAATGGCTGTTTTCAACAAATGACGCCCTCGTTCCGCAAGCTGCATTCGCTCCACATATGGCCCAAGCCGCCGCACAAGCGGTTTGACAAGCGGGCGCGTTACAAATGCAAGAAGCAGCCAGAACGGACGTATTAATTGTATCACAACTTTTAATAGGAAAATAGTGAGTGCGGAACCAAATCCAATAATTACTCTGACCAATTTATAGAGCAGAAGTACCGGTTTTATGATCAGCATGTCGATACATTTCAGCAGAAATCGAACGCAGGCGCGGATGGCAATGATCAACCATTTGACGATCGCGATAACCGCTTTGCTGAATAGCCAGTAATAACTGGCAACCCCGATAACCAAGCCCAGAAAAACATACGCGCGAACCTCGCCGTTGTTGCTCGCGTACAGGACCCGGAAGATAATAAGCGCAGAGGCCAGCCAATATACCATATCCAGCACGGGCAGCCACCACTTCGGAAACCGAAGCTCGTTTGAGACGACGCGGTAACCGTCGAATACGACGCCCATGCCGATGCCGGACAGCAGCATCATCCCCATGGTCAGCCATTGCATGCTTAACGTCACTTGAACAGCTTCCCGAACAATCCTTTGGTTTTGCCCCCGGCATTACCGTCCAAATAGGCGAGTGAATGGACGTAGCCTTCGATGGCGATTAGCCCTTGCTCCAAGGTGAGATGCTTAATATGCAAATTTTGGCCTTTAATTGCGAGAAAGCCCAGTTCCGTATCCAGCAGAAACTCTTCGCTGTCGAAGCTTTCTACATTTAATACGCCGGTAATTTCCAGCAGCTTGCGGTTCAGCATCTTCACTTCCTGCCGCTTCTGCCCTTTGATCGGATCATTCATTAGACTCGTCCCTCCGTCCGCTTCGAAAGCATCGCTATGCTTACGATAAGCCTATGGCGGATGGACGAACTTTAGAACGCAAATCTTTCTACTTTATCGGCTCAAAACCGTAATCAGTGCTTGACAAGCACTGATTTTTATTCCACGCTGTGCTGCCGTGTCTGATCCAGCCTGTTCTCGTTGCTGACATACACGATCTTCCGTTCTTCACGCCTAGCGTCTACTACATGATCCTTGCGGTCATTCAAATAAATGACGACTAGCAGCACCGTATAAAACAACATCAGCCAATCAGCTGCTGCATCAACGAAAGCCATAATGATCCAATGCTCATTCAAAAAGTGATATGCCACATCGTATAACCCATAGGTTAATAATCCAATTGAGAGCAATATAGCCACTGCATACCCGATATAACGCCAAAACTGGCCAACCGCCATATTGCGGCTCGTTTCCAGCGGATTAGCCACGGAGGTGTTCTCAACCGACACAACGATCGGCAGCAGCATTAATCTAACAAACATAAATAATCCCGGTACAATAAGCAAAAGGAAGCCGGCGGACGTAATAACGGACTGTAAGAAACCGTAGAGTACGATACGAGGCCATCTGCGTAGCCCCCATCCGAATGAGCACCATACGCTCGCTTTTCCGTCTCTCATTTTGTGGATCAAATAGAACGTTACGATAGGCGTCAGCACACAGAGAAACAAGGCAGTCGAGCTGTCTGTCAGGAAGGTCCCCTCACGCTCTGTTGTGTAAAGCCAATAGTTTTTGAGCAACTCTACCGGCAGCGCGACAATGGCGGCCATTAATAAAAAGGGCAGCGCGTTGCCCGCGAACAGCCGGAACGCCTTCCCCAGCACGCCCCACCCGGATAAGCGAAGCTCGGGCAAATCGGATATGATTTTCATAGACTATCTCCTTGTGTAATGAAATAACCGAAATGATAGTACAGTCTTTGCTGTTCAATGCTAGAAGCCAAGCGGATGGTGTGCGATCGCCGCCGTCGTGCTGCGTACTGACTCTACGGTTTCTGGTTTTGAACCAAATTTACCATATATTCTCGATCTTTTGAACGAAAAAAACCGCCGGCAAACCATCGTTTGCGAGGCGGCTTCCTGTGATCTATTCTACCATTCTTCTTCGCGCTGGCGCTGTTCTTCCCTAACCAGCGTATAGAGCTCACCGGCTTCATCCTTGCGGGTGGTCTCGGCAATCCGTTCGACACGAACGGTGACGTTCTTTTGCCCGTATTGGATCGTGAGCTCGTCCCCGACTTTAACAGCACTGCTAGCTTTCGCTTCGCGGCCGTTGATCCAGACGCGCCCTTGCTCGGACACGTCCTTCGCCACCGTGCGGCGTTTGATCAGCCGGGATACTTTCAAAAATTTATCTAACCGCATGAAATTACTTAATCGCGTCTTTCAGCTTGTTGCCTGCTTTGAATGCAGGAACTTTCGATTCTGGGATCGTAATTTCTTTACCCGTTTGCGGGTTGCGACCTACGCGGCCGGAACGTTTGCGAGTTTCGAAAGTACCGAAGCCGATCAATTGTACTTTATCGCCGCTTGCAAGAGCGTCTGTTACTTCGCCAAGGAAGCCGTTCAATACCGCTTCAACGTCGCGTTTAGTCAAACCGCTTTTTGTTGCAATGTTGTTAATCAGATCTGTTTTGTTCATTTGTAATTATCCTCCTAAATTCAATTGCCCAACATCGTCGGAGCGTTTCATAGACGCTTCCGTTCTTGGGAAAATTTACTGTAAACCACTATACGAAGATTACATATTCTGCTCGGCTGCGAGAAATCCTGCTGCGAAAATAAAATTTTAACGAATCGTAGCGGAAAAATGCGTTTTATGGCGAAAAAATGGCGTTACTGTCGCTTCGCTTCCTCCCACCAACGATCCATTTCTGTTAAATCAGTCTGGTCAAAAGTTTTGCCGTTTATACGAAGCTGTTCTTCAATATAAGAGAATCGCTTCTTGAATTTATCGTTTGTCCGGGAGAGAGCCTCTTCCGGATCGGCCTTGATAAACCTCGAAATATTAACGGCTGCGAACAGTAGATCGCCAAATTCGGCTGCCTGTTCATCGGCATCCTTCTCCGCGATCGCTTGTTTCAGCTCGCTCAACTCTTCCTCTACTTTCTCCAACACAGGGCCGAGCTCATCCCAATCGAAACCGACCTTCGCCGCTTTCTTCTGGATCGCGTAAGCCTTCATCAGCGCAGGCAAATCTTTCGGAATGCCGTCCAGCTGAGATTTGCGGACCTGATCCGTACCATTGCGCTTTTTCTCCTCCGCCTTCATTTGCTCCCAGTTGCCCAGCGCTTCATCGGCGTTATTCGCGCCTTTGTCGCCGAACACATGGGGATGACGGAACAGCAGCTTCTCGTTCAACGTCTCGATCACGTCGTAGACGGAGAACGCGCCCGTCTCTTCTTCCATTTGGCTATGCAGCATCACTTGAAGGATGACGTCGCCAAATTCCTCGCGCATGCCGTCTGGATCGTCCTGATCGATCGCTTCCAGCGCCTCATATAATTCTTCGATAAAGTTTTTGCGGATCGACTGATGCGTTTGCTCGCGATCCCACGGACAGCCTTCCGGGCTGCGAAGTATCGCGACGATCTCATGCAGCCGGTCGAAGGACCGGTTCAGCACCACATCGTCGGTCGAGCGAGGCACCCAGATCAGCGACAGGTTGCCGTAGCCTTCTGCGCGATCCAGTTCGTACAACGGCACTTTCGTGATCTGCTCCTCGCCCGTTACGCCAAGAGCATGGCAGACGTACACCTCGAAATCGTCGGGGTAACGCTCCATCAGCGCCAATTTGACGTCGGAGGCGGTGAACGCATCGTACACTTGTCCGATCAATGTATGTACGCGCGGCTGCAGCATATAAGGCTGCAACTCGGCTGCATCCAGCAGAGCGAAGCCATCGATTGGGTCGATGCCGAGTCGCAAGAACGCCTGATCGATAAAGCTCTCGCCGCCGATCACTTCCAGTTCAACACCCGCTTCTGGACAGCGCTCGCGTAACAGCTGCACCGTACGCTCAGCAACGCTCGGGTGACCAGGCACGCCGTATAGAAGCGGCATGTCCGATACTCCCGCTTCACGAATGAGCGTATCCGCAATTGCGTCGTACACATCCGGGAACGAGTCGTACTGCTCGTACAGGCTGTCGAACGATTGGAACGGAATTTCCCGCTCGTGCAGCAGCGCCATGACCGGGTGATGCTCGGTGCGCACATAAAGGCGCTTCGCCTCCTGCAATCTACGCCAGACGCCAAGCGTTAATTGATCCGGATCGCCGGAACCAAGGCCCACGACGGTAATCGAATGTGTCACTTTCATACTCCTCCTTGCCGTTTGGCGTAAAGCCGCTATACGCTAGTATACCACCGGCTGCGGAAAATTCGAAATCCACCTTTGAAAAAGAGCACGAAAGGGACGAAAGACTGGCTTAAAAATATCATTTCGTTTTTGCTTGCCGCTTTTAGACTGTCTGTAAAAAATGGAAAAAGGGCATAAAAACGAAATCAGTGCTTGACTTGAAGTGAGGGAAGGCGCTGTGGGTCAGAGGGTTATTCCCATCGACTATCGTTTCTCCAGGATTCCTCCGCCCCTTCGTTGCTCTCTCCTTTTCCGTCAAGCTCTGATTTAAAGTTTGATCCGAAAAAAAGAAGCTACCGCCCCTCTTTCGATAGGGTTGGAAGCTTCTTTGCGCCGGTTGGTTGCGGTATATCTCGCAACGAAATTATTTATTTAAACGTCGGAAGCCAGCTTCCATGCGCTTCGATCAAGTCGTCGCAAAGCGAAACGATATCGTCCAGCGACAACTCAGCCGACGTGTGCGGATCGAGCATGGCAGCGTGGTAAATATGCTCTTTTTTGCCCGTCATTGCCGCTTCGATCGTCAGCAACTGCGTGTTGATATTGGTACGGTTAAGCGCTGCCAGTTGCGGCGGCAAGTCTCCGACAACGGTCGGGGAGATGCCGGAGCGGTCGACCAGACACGGAACCTCGACGCAAGCTTCTCTCGGCAGGTTCGTGATAAGGCCTTTGTTCATTACGTTGCCGCCGATTTTGTACGGCTTGTCGGTCTCTATCGCTTCCATAATATGAGAAGCGTATTCGTGGCTGCGGGTATGGATGATCTGGGAATCGGCCAGCATCGCGTCGCGCTGATCTTCCCAGTTTTTAATCTGCTCGATGCAGCGGCGCGGATACTCGTCGAGCGGAATGTTGTAGCGTCCGATCAGTTCAGGATAATTCCGTTTGATGAAGTACGGATGATATTCGGCGTTATGCTCCGACGACTCCGTTACATAGTAGCCGAACTTGAGCATCAATTCGTAACGCACCATGTCATGATGCTTTTCTTTTTGCTTCTCAGCTGCACGGCGCTTGATTTCTGGATACAGATCGACTCCGTCCTTCGTCACTTCGAGCAGCCAAGCCATATGGTTAATACCGGCGATACGGGATTTTACGCCTTGCGAGTCCATGCCGAGATCGCGGAACAGATCGGAAACGCAGCCTTGTACGCTGTGACACAAGCCAACGGTGTTCAACCCGCCGTAAGTCGACAAAACGTTCGTCAGAACGGCCATTGGATTTGTGTAGTTCATGAACAGTGCATCCGGGCATACTTCCTGTATGTCTCTAGCAAAGTCCATAACGACCGGAATAGTCCGCAAGTTGCGGAAAATGCCGCCGATGCCAACTGTGTCTGCGATCGTTTGGCGCAGCGCATATTTTTTCGGAATTTCAAAGTCGGTAATTGTACAAGGATCGTAGCCGCCAACCTGAATGGCATTGACGACATATTTGGCGCCGCGAAGCGCTTCTTTGCGATCGGTATACGTTTTGACGACACAGCTGCTGCCGCTCGAACGCTTAATATTGAGCAAAAGCTGCTCCGATTCGCGCAATCGGTTGTGATCGATATCGAACAAAGCCAGCTCGAACCCTTGCAGCGCCTCGGTCAACATGACGTCTCCGAGCACGTTTTTTGCAAAAATGGTGCTGCCTGCACCAAGGAACGTTATTTTAGACATGGTGGTGTAATCCCCCTTCACCGGTTTCAATGATTGCTTGATTCCTCTTAACTATAAGCGCTGAGGCTGCCGGACGAACATGGATTAACTCCCGATAAACCTGTCATAATTCCATTTCATATATCGTTTTCATGCGTTTTTCGAAAGATAAACCTGTTATAATTATACATACAAGTTTGTCTGCTTAGGAGGGAGTTGCGAACGATGAGCCATACCGAATTTTATCAGCACGACGATCCGCAGCCGCAAATGGAACTTCGTCTCCGTTTCTTCGGCAAACAGCGCTGCGAGCCGCTGCACAGCTGGGGGCCAGGCTTGCGGGATACGTATTTGATCCATTACATCATAAGCGGCAAAGGAACGTTCACCACCGGCGGTGCGACTTATCAGCTGTCGGCGGGCCAAGGCTTCCTTATCACCCCCAGCACGCTCGTTCATTATGAGGCGGACGAATCCGACCCGTGGGTGTATAGCTGGATCGGCTTCGATGGCATGCTTGCGCGAACCTTCTTGCAGCGGGCGGGACTTAGTATTTCACAGCCTATTTTTAAGGCGAGTGGTCAGGAGCGAAAGAGCGTAAAAAGCTGGTTCGACGGCTCTCACCGCAAGCTGACAGAAGCATACCGGCAAAAGAGCGGCGATTTGATGCAGCAAAGCCTGCTGTACCGCTATTTCGCCGAATTGATCGAATGCACAGAGGAGGACGCGGCGGCAGTTGCTGCAGGACCCAAACGGTCGGCCTCCAAGGAAGCCTATATTCGCGAAGCCATTGCGTTCATCGAGAACAGTTACAGCCAAAAAGTATCGGTCCAGCAAATCGCTGCCCACGTTGGACTCGACGCCACTTATTTGTCAGGGCTGTTCAAGCAGCAATTCGAGCTGTCGCTGCAGACGTTTCTGTTGCAATTCCGCATGAACCGCGCCGCATCGCTGCTCGCCAATCCCGAGCTGTCCGTTAGCGACGTCGCCCGCTCGGTCGGCTACCCCGACCCATTCCTGTTCAGCAAAATGTTCAAAAGAACGGTCGGTATCGGTCCGCGCTCCTACCGCAATCAGTTGAGCGAGCGTTAGGTGAGGTGCCTTTAATGGCAAAAGCCAATCTTGTTCCTATCTAACGGACAAGATTGGCTTTTAATTCTGTTAGCATCGCTAGTGCTATCGCCGCTATTTGCTCTTGCATCGTCATGACGATCCCGGCGCATGGTGCCTTGGCGATATTTCGCTCCTGTAAGACGGTTTACGGCTTACGGATGCTCGAACTCACGCTTTTGGCCTCTGTAAGATGGTTTTCCGGCTTACAGACGATCGAACTCACACTTTTGGCCCCTGTAGGACGGTTTTCCGGCTTACAGACGATCGAACTCGCACTTTTGGCCTCTGTAAGACGGTTTTCCGGCTTACGGATGATCGAACTCACGCTTTTGGCCCCTGTAAGACGGTTTTCCGGCTTACAGAGGCTCGAACTCACACTTTTGGCCCTTGTAAGACGGTTTTCCGGCTTACAGACGATCGAACTCACACTTTTGGCCCCTGTAAGACGGTTTTCCGGCTTACAGACGATCGAACTCGCACTTTTGGCCTCTGTAAAACGGTTTTCCGGCTTACGGATGCGTGAACTGACACCATTCACTTTTGCAAGGCTCTTCTGGAACTTACAAACACGCGGACACGCCCTCTTTAGACTCTGTGGAGTCTTACAGTCACGTGGGTCCACACTTTCCCCTCTGTAAGGCTCTTTCGAGACTTACAGACACTCAAACACGCTCTTTTATCCTCTGTAAGGCTCTTTCGACTCTTACAGACACTCAAACACGCTCTTTTCTCCTCTGTAAGGCTCTTTCGACTCTTACAAAAGCTCGGACACGCTCTTTTCTCCTCTGTAAGGCTCTTTCGACTCTTACAGACGATCGAACACACTCTTTTCGACTCCGTAAGGCTCTTTCGACTCTTACAGACACGCGGGCACGCTCTTTTCACCTCCGTAAGGCTCTTTCGAGTCTTACAAACCCAGCCATGAGCGTCTGCCTAGCCGATAATCAACATGCCGGTATCCTTTTCCACCTTGACTGGGAGGTTCATCACCTCGCTGAAAAATTCGGATGGTACGTACAGATGACCGGCAATGACAACCGGCGCGATACCAATTGAAATGGGATCTTTTTTATTGAGGAAATAAGCGTCCACCCCTGGCTTCACGACCGTGAAATCAGCGAGACGGCTTACTTCTGCTTGGTTTTCCTTCTGGTACCAATGGACGGAATAACCGGCTTTCTCCATAGTCACGCGAAGCGGAACAAGACGATCGCCATGGCCAGTCAATAAATAGTAGCCATCGACGGCTGTACCCGTACCCTTGCCTTGCTGACCGATATGCACTTGAACAGGTGGAGTTGGCTCAACAATTCCCGTAGCTGGAACGGTTATTTCGATAATTCCCGCTGAGTACGGAGCAATCTCATACTGCTGGAAGACGAGGACCAGTTTGCCGTTCTTAATATAGAACGGATGATCGCTTGTTACATTCAGCTCTTTTTCGATACCTTCGTAAAACCGTTCCGGATCGGCTTTCATTTCCGCCTTTACCACACGTTCAACTTGTTCCTTGTAGTCTGCGCCAAGTACTGTCTCAAGTGTAATGTCCGATGCATGCTCACCGTTATAGACATTATAGGTATCGACACGATAGAGTCCATGATTTCCGCCGGTGTACGTATAAGTCCGAACGACAAAACTCAGCTCGCTTCCATTCGCCTTACTGCCATCCGATTTTAGATCATAGTCCACCTTAAGCTCATACAAATGAGGCTCATAGCCGCTCTCTTTAGCATACTTGACCTCCTCGGCCGCTTGTTCCTTCAGTACTTCGATTTCCTGCTTCACTTGCAGTGCTATCTCTTCGTTCAACCGCTTCTCATAAGCCGAATCTTCCATTCCTGCAATAACAGGAATCTTAACGCTAATGCCATACTGTCCTTCTTTTTCGATTACCGAACGAGAAGATACCGTGACCGCCGAATTTGATTTGCTGGCGTTGCTCGAAAGCTGCACAGCGGAACTCGTGGCAGATCCAATTACTGTTGAATAGGGGGTTTCAAAGCGGACCGCAGAAAGCAATGAGGATGTTGGCACTGCAGAAACGGAGGCATGAGAATAAGATACCGCTGGGCCAGACGCAGAAAGCACCGTCGATTCCATCGCAGAAGCTACTAGCGAAGGAGCGGTTCCCGCTGCGGAAATAACCGGCGAGGATATGGCGAGCAAGCAACTGCCTGCGATCGAAAGCGCTAATGTTTTAAACGTTGATTGCATAGTCGGAAACCTCCATAGGATAGCAATTAAAAATGGCTTTTTCATCACTATAGACGGACCGGCCTGCGAAATCGTTACAATATAGTTAAAAAGGAATTTACTTCCTCCACATCTTTCAAATAATAAAGCCCCGGTATAGGCGCATACCGAGGCTTTCCTTGTTCACTTTCGACGTTACTGCTCCATTTGCTTGGCAAGAAAACCGGCTGCAGTTTCTGCCATTTTCGTTTCCATCTGCGACATTTTAACGGATTCGTCTTTGCTGAGCAGCACGACCGTGCCAATCGGATCGCCGCCCGCAACGATAGGAGCAGCCACATACGCGGAGTAAGTATCATGTACGTCCTTGACGATTTCGTAAGTACCTCCCGCTCCTTCGGCCGTTTTGCGGTTCTCCATGCAATTCTCAAGCAGCGAGCCGATTTGTTTATCCAGCAGCTCCTTCTTGGAAGCGCCTGCTACCGCAATGACGTTATCGCGGTCCGTAATCAGCGTCACATGGTTCGTACTTTCGAATAAGGACTCGGCATACTCTTTGGCGAAATCGCCCAACTCGCCGATCGGAGAATATTTTTTCAAAATAACTTCGCCGTCGCGGTCAACGAATATTTCAAGAGGGTCTCCCTCGCGGATACGCAGCGTGCGGCGTATTTCCTTCGGTATCACCACACGCCCGAGATCATCGATTCGACGTACAATTCCAGTTGCTTTCATTCTTGTTGCCCCACTTTCCTAGAGGATTTTAAGTCGACTGGATACAAGCCGCCTGCCCATGAACCCAACGCGCCTGCCTGGCGCAAACGCGGTTAATCGGCACAAGAAGCGTTGTATAAAGATGATGCTGACGCTCGTCTATTCTGGAAATAATACAACTAACGGATACGTTCCGGCGATGAACAGCTTGGTTTTGTCGCAATCGTTTATGTGTTCCGCAACGGGGCCCGGATAGACCGGATAGTCCGGCTGTTATCGGTTCGAGCAAGCTCGATAACGAATTCGTTGTGAATCTGACCATAGTATTCATCGGCTCCCATTTTCTTATGCACACAACCGATTGCAGCTGCCCATACATCTCCTAATACGTCCGAATTAACGTAAAAAGCCGTCAATACCTTATTGAAAAAGGCTTGGCGGCTAAAACGGATTACGAATCCTTGGGCGTCGGTTTCGGCAATCTGCCGGCTTTTCCCAACGCTTCTTTCAGCAAATATTCAATATGCCCGTTAACGCTTCGAAATTCATCATTTGCCCATTGCTCCAACGCACGGTGAAGTTCAGGATCGAGTCGCAGCGCAAAAGCTTTCTTTTCTTTACCCATAAGCCGAATCCTCTACGAGTACAGCGTTCCCGTATTAATAACTGGAGTCGCAGCGCGATCCGATACGATGGAAACCATTAAATTGTTAACCATTGCGGCCCGGCGCTCGTCATCCAATTCGATACCATGCGCAACCAATTGTCTGATCGCCGACTCCACCATGCCTACGGCGCCTTCTACAATATGCTGACGGGCAGATACAATCGCAATGGCCTGCTGGCGCTGCAGCATGGCGCTTGCAATTTCCGGCGCGTAGGCCAGATGCGTCAATCTCGTTTCGATCACTTGAACGCCCGCCACAGTCAAACGTACTTGCAGCTCGTTCATCAACTCTTGAGCAACCTCTTCCGCATTGCCCCTTAGCGACAATTTCTGCTCATCGGTAAACGTGTCGTAAGAATACTGTGCAGCGATGTGCCGAACAGCCGTCTCGCTCTGAATCGCGACGAATTTCTCGTAATTATCGACATCGAAGCTGGCTCTTGCCGTGTCCGTCACCTTGAACACAACGACTGCGCCAATCTCGATTGGATTGCCCTCGGCATCGTTAACTTTCAGTGTCTGGCTATTGAAATTGCGAACCTTGAGCGATAATTTTTCTTTCTTCGTAAACGGCAGCACCATCCACATGCCGCTAGCCGAGACAGTTCCGGAATAGGTGCCGAAGAAAGTCACCACTTTCGCTTCGTTGGGCTGCACGATAGTGAGCGACGACAATGCCACAAGAAACAGCAGACAGAGCAGCACTCCAAGTATGATAAACGTTACATTCTCCACCGTACCGGACGCTCCGGCAACAATAAAAGCAATACCGCCCGCAATAGATGCGACCGCTACAAGCAGTGCTAGAAAACCATTCATTCGCCAAGCCTGTTTCTCTGTCATAGACCTGCACCCCTTATATTGTTTTGATATAATTATGATATCACTTTTTACAGTATTAGTAAACCGTTTCAACAAAAAAAGGCGAAGCGCCCTTTCCCCAAAAGACGCTGCACCTTTGATAATCAAAACCTCTATCTGGCCGTAAGCTAAAAAAGAATATCCAACACGAAGACAATGGAGACATCAGCCACTGCGAACCGGCACTTCAAATTCGCATAGTACTTCGTATCGCATGCGGCATCACATGACGTTCTTACCGCTATCCAGATGACGGATAAATCCGAAACCACACCCGGACTCCTGCCGTTACCGTAAGCAATCCAGGCTCTATCGGCGTTGAGTCGCTTACTGAGGCCGATACCGCTTGAAAAAGCCTCGGCGCTTCTCCCGAACCGCCGAGTTCATGGATGTGGACTGGCTCGACCGAGGATGAGAAACCGAGGGCTCCCGCCAGCGTCTGCGCGTTGCGGCGAGCGTCCGCCGCCGCTGCAGTCAGTGCTGCCGCCTCATAGCGAACTTGTGCCTCATGGGACAAAGCAAAGCGAACCTCCTGCACAACGTTCGCCCCGTTATCAACTGCGGCATCCGCCAGCTGTCCCGCCTGATCCGGCCGATCCGACGTAACCTGCAGCAGATGAATCACCTTATAACCGCGAAACGTTTGCACGCCGTCCGGATAGTCGTATTCGGTCTCTATCCGGTAAACGACCGTTTGAATGCGCTCCCTAGGTACGCCTAGCTGCAACAGTGATTGAATCACTCCTGCAATCGCTGTTGCATTTTGCTGCTGCGCTTCACTAAGCCGCTTCCCTTGCGTCTCTGTCCCTACTACCAGCACCGCCTGATCCGGCGCCGCGCTCACCTTTCCTTCTCCGACCGTATCCACCATCGCATGCCGTGCCGTTACATTCCCATCATTCACGTCTTTGTCGCCCCTCTCCCAGCCAACTCCTTCTCCTATTTGTATGGTCAAAACGCCTCACTCATACGTTAACGCACTTCTCGTTAACTGGGACTAAGGCATCGCGCATCAGGACGCGACGAGATGGAGAAAACGGTCTATGTAGTTGACCACCACCTTGCGACGACTTACCACACCACAAATTGGCAGCTGCACGCGCCGCGCAAACCACCCGCCAGCAAAGAAAAACGGCCTCTTCAAACAAGCGCAAGAGCTGCCAGTTCGCTCGCTCTCGCCCTCGAAGAGACCGTTCCTCATTCACGCAGCAGTTGCCCCACAGCATGAAGTTTCCTCCATGACGCCAGTCGTTAAAGCTGCACTTGATACCACTAGGGCAGCATCGTTAATTTTTCGATAGCTTCTCCTGTGCCAGCCGAATCATCTCGCGAACCATCGAGCCGCCGATTTTCCCTCCAATATGGCCGGCGTCCTCCGTTTTCAACTGGCCGTTATCGCCCGGTTGAAGCGGAATTCCTAGCTCCTGAGCCACTTCGTATTTCACGTCGTCCGGATGCTGAGGGTCGACATGGTAGCCCTCCCTTTGCATCACTTCGCCTTTAAATTGCTGCATCGCTTGTCTAGCTTCCGGCACGAGCAGCTTGCGATTTCTTCTCGCCATGCTATCACCGCCTTCCCTTGCATGATCCCGTTCAGCCAGGCCATGCTCCTCCTTACCGTCTCCAGACGGAACATCCTTTATAACCTCGTCAAAACATAAAAAGAGACCGGCTATCGCCGATCCCTCCGTCTTCTCTATTATATCTCTCCCGCTCCCAATCCCGCTCCAACCATGCCAAACGATTCAAAATCCCTTCAATCCCATCGCCAACATCAGTTGAACTACTTCACATATCCGCGCGAAGCCTTATTAAACCGTCAAATACTTCTTAATGACATCGTCGCTAAGCGACTCCAGCCCCCCTTCCCAGACAACTGCCCCCTTATCCAGCACGTAAAAGTAATCGCCGACGCTCTTCACAAACTCCAAGCTTTGCTCAACCAGCAAAATAGCTGTTTGTCCGTCCACTTTGATTGAGCGAATGACGTCGCGAATATCGTCCACGATGGATGGCTGAATGCCCTCGCAAGGCTCGTCGAGCAGCAGTACCTCCGGTCTTGAAGCAAGCGCTCTGGCAAAAGCCAGCTGCTGCTGCTGCCCGCCGCTGAGGTCGCCGCCGCGCCGTCCGTACATCGTTTTCAGTACCGGAAACTTCGCAATCGCCTCTTCAGGCACCGTCCGCTCCTTCTCACGAGATGCCTCCAAGCCAAGCAGCAAGTTTTCGTATACCGTCAACTGTCCGAATATTTCCCGGCCCTGCGGCACATAGCCGATACCGCTCTTGGCCCGCCGCCCCGGCGCCTGCTTCGTCAGATCGGTCCCTTTATAAGACACCGCGCCACGACGAGCCTTCAACACGCCCATGATGCTCTTCATCAGCGTCGTCTTCCCGACACCGTTGCGTCCAAGCAGGCATACCACCTGCCCCGGCTTCACTTTCAACGTCACTTCCCGCAAAATGACGCTTTCTCCATACCCCGCCTCAAGCTGTTGAACGGCTAACATCCGCATCCCGCCTTTTTCCCAAGTACACTTCCGCCACCCGGTCATCACGCTGCACTTCTTCCATGGAGCCTTCCTTCAGCAGCTTGCCTTCATGCATAACCGTTACTTTGCTCGCAAAATTACGGACAAATTCCATATCGTGCTCGACGACGACGATCGAGCGCTGCCTTGCAATCTCCACCAGCAGCTCGCCTGTTTTGTCAGTCTCTTTGTCCGTCATACCGGCGACAGGCTCGTCGAGCAGCAGTACCTCCGGCTCCTGCAGCAGCATCATGCCGATCTCCAGCCACTGCTTCTCGCCATGCGACAAGCCGCCCGCCCGCCAATCGGCTTTGTCTTGCAGGCCGATCATCGTCAGCTGATGCCCGATACGCTCCCGCTCCTCCGCTTTCATCCCGGCAAAAAGGACGGAGAACACGCCGCGCCGTTGACGCATTGCGATCTCCAAATTTTCCGAGACCGTCATGGACGGGAAAATCGAAGGAGCCTGAAATTTGCGGCCAATGCCGAGCTCGGCGATCTGATGCTCTTTTTTGCGCGTAATATCGACGTTTTTATTGAACGTCACACGCCCCTTCGACGGACGAACCTTGCCGCAAATAACATCCAGCATCGTCGTTTTGCCCGCGCCGTTCGGCCCGATCAGGAAGCGCAGCTCGCCTTTACTGAGCGCCAGACTCATCCCCTGTATCGCCTTGAACCCGTCAAATTCCACCGTCACGTCTTCACACTGCAGGATACTCGACTCCTTCATGCTTCCGTTCCCTCCTCTTTTTGCCTAGCTTGATTTTGCCGAGCAGACCGGTCAGCCCGTTCGGCAGGAACACGACGACGATGACAAATACCGCTCCGAGAAAATATGTCCAGCCTTCCGGATACGTCGTGCTGAACTCGCTTTTCGCCCAGTTCATAAGGACGGCTCCGAGCGCCGCCCCAATCAGCGTGCCGCGGCCTCCAATCGCCACCCACAGCACCATTTCGATGGAAGGGACAATCCCCATCATCGACGGAGAAATAATGCCGACGTGAAGTACGAACAGCATGCCTGCAATACCTGCAATACCAGCCGAAATCGTAAAAATGAGCATTTGATAGACAGCCGGGTTATAGCCGATAAACCGCACCCGATTTTCTCCGTCCCGAATGGCGCGGAGCACCTTGCCGAACCGGCTCTTCACGATATAGCGGCACAAGATGAACACACCAATCAATACGATCGCCGTCACCCAGTACAGCATCCGCTTCGTATCGGAGGAAGCGATCGATTGTCCAAGGATTTTGCTGTAGCCGGTGACGCCGTTCGTGCCGCCTGTGTAAGCCTGTTGGCCGATAAGCAGCGTCGTCGTAATGATAACAAGCGCCTGCGTCAAAATCGTGAAGTATACACCGCGAATCCGGTTCTTAAACGTAAAGTAGCCGAGTACAAGCGCCAGCAGTGCTGGGAGCAGAATCCCCATTAGCACCGCGAAGCCAAAACTCTCGAACGGCTTCCAGAACAGCGGCAGCTCCGTCAGTCCGCTCCACCCCATAAAATCGGGAAGCTTGCCGCCGCTCGCCTCCAGCTTTAAATACATCGCCATCGCGTACGCGCCTAGTCCGAAAAAGATACCGTGGCCTAAGCTGAGAATACCTGTATAGCCCCAAATCAAATCGAGCCCGAGGGCAACAATCGCAAAAGCGAGAAACTTGGCCAGCAGGTTCAAGCGAAAATCGCTCAAAAATAACGGAGCGGAGAACATCGCCCCGGCCGCCGCCGCGTAACCGATTAAAATCCACAGCTTTTGGGGAGTCCATTTCTGCGTCTTCACCATCGATCCTTCACCCTTCCCCTATTAATCAAGCGAACGCGACCGCATCGCTACGAATCCGCTCGGCCGCCATTGCAGGAAGGCAACGATGCAGAGGAATACGAGCACTTTACCCAGCGAGGCATTCGTCCAATATTCGAAAATGGTATTAAAGACGCCGATGCCGAAAGCACCCAGCACCGTGCCGACCAGCTTGCCGACTCCGCCAAGCACGACGACCATGAACGCGTCCACAATATAATAAGTGCCAAGTGACGGACCAATAGGTCCGAGCAAGGTAAGCGCGCATCCGGCGATGCCGGCAATGCCAGAACCGATGGCAAAGGTCATTGCATCGACGCGTCTCGTCGATACGCCGAGACAGGCGGCCATATCGCGGTTTTGCATAACGGCCCGCATCCTTCTTCCTTCAAGGCTGCGGTAAATGTAGAAATACATAGCCAGCAGGCAAAGACAAACCAACCCGAGAATAAACAACCGCTTATAAGGAAAGACGGTCCCTTCCATAATGCGAATGCCGCCTTCCAGCCAAGAAGGGCTTTTCACCGCCACGTTAGGCGCTCCGAATATCGACCGAGCCAGCTGCTGAAGCACAAGCCCAACGCCCCAGGTTGCCAGCAAGCTATCCAACGGTCTGCCGTACAGGAATCGTATCAGGCTCATTTCCATGATTAGCCCAAATAGAAACGCAATCAGAAAGCTGACCGGTATCGCCAGCACAAAGTACCAGTCAAACAAAGAATCCGGCAACACATTTTTGAAAATATTTTGCGTCAAATAGGTGGAGTACGCGCCGATCATAATGAGCTCGCCGTGCGCCATATTGATGACCTTCATCAGCCCGAACGTAATGGCAAGCCCGAGCGCGATCAACAGCAAAATGGAGCTGACGCTGATTCCATTGAACAGCTGCAGTATAAGCACTTCCATATGCCTTCAACTCCTTCAAGTAATGGCGGCGGAACCGCCGAGAGCAAGCCGTGGCGGAGGCGATACGGCTCTAAGCAAAGGGGAGCATCCGTTACGCCAAACGCCCTCGCCGAATACTCCCCTTTGCAGCCGCTATTGCCGCAACCCTATTGTCACCCTCGTGAATTTTGGCTTCTCGCCAACTTCAAGTTACTCAGTCGGCTTAATGGCTGCCGCCCAGTCGTAGCCTTTCAAGTATGGATCCGGTTTGACCGCATCGCCCGAATTCCATAATTCCTTGAATTGGCCGTCCGACTGCACTTCGCCGATTCGAACCGTTTTGTAAATGTGCTGCGTCTCGCCGTCGATTTTGACCTTGCCTTCCGGCGCGTCCCACTCAAGATCCTTAGCTGCTTCCTTCACCTTCTCGACATCCGTCGTGCCTGCCTTCTCAACAGCTGCCTTCCACAGGTACACCGCAGTATAGCCTGCTTCGATCGGGTCGGCCGTTACGCGGTCGTCGCCGTATTTCTTTTTATAATTCTCGACGAACGTTTTGTTGGCTGGCGTATCCGTCGTTTGATAGTAGTTCCATGCAGCCAAGTGGCCTTGCAGCACGTCGACGCCGATGCCGCGAATCTCTTCCTCTGCTACGGAAACGGACAGCGTCGTCAGGTCAGTCGCCGTAATGCCTGCATCCTTCAACTGTTTGAAGAAGGCAACGTTGCTGTCGCCGTTCAGCGTATTGAATACGACGTCCGGTTTTGCCGCCTTAATCTTGCTGATGATCGTGCTGTAATCGGTATGTCCGAGCGCTGTGTACTCTTCGCCTACCAATTCACCGCCTTTAGCTTTCAGCTGCTCTTTAATGATCAGGTTCGCTGTGCGAGGGAACACGTAGTCGGAGCCGAGCAGGTAAAACTTCTTGCCCCGGTTTTCAAGCAGCCAATCGACGGCAGGAACGATCTGCTGATTCGTCGTCGCCCCGGTATAGAAGATATTCGGAGAAGCTTCGAGACCTTCGTATTGAACCGGATACCAGAGCAGTCCGTTCAATTCCTCGAACACCGGCTTCATCGCCTTGCGGCTGGAAGAAGTCCATCCGCCGAATACAGTTGCTACTTTATCTTCTGAAATAAGCTTACGAGCTTTCTCTGCGAACGTCGGCCAATCGGACGCGCCGTCTTCCTCGATTGGCACAATCTTTTTGCCAAGAACGCCGCCTGCGGCGTTAATCTCTTCGATTGCCATAATCTCGGCGTCACGCACCGAGACCTCGCTGATTGCCATCGTTCCGCTTAATGAATGCAAGACCCCAACTTTAAT
The DNA here is from genome assembly GCF_042885235.1 of Paenibacillus sp. NPDC058071. Lineage (NCBI taxonomy): Bacteria > Bacillati > Bacillota > Bacilli > Caryophanales > Paenibacillaceae > Paenibacillus > Paenibacillus sp. NPDC058071. The sequence goes on along the minus strand of NZ_JBHVSK010000024.1, from coordinate 28,946 downwards.
TTCCCCTTCGGATGCGGCGCCCGTGCCGCCGGATGTTGTGGAAGCCGGTTCCTCTTTCTTATTGCCGCTGCAGCCCGCCAGTACCAGGCTTAATGCAATTAAAAGAAGTCCCATCTGATAAAACCATTTCTTTTTCATCTCTCCACTCCCCAGTTCCTCTATTTTTTATATCTATTGCCGAACATTTACATGGATTAGGTTTCCATTGTTCGCATCCTCATTATAGTTTGTGGTCGGATTGTATGTCAATATATATAACACCAAAATTTGAAAAGAGGACATTTGTCTTACAGAATGGCTAATTTGGGGTAATTTTATCTCACAAATAAGACTGTCTTTTGACTGATTTTGAATCATTTTGTCTCGGTATTCACCAATTACATAACATAAACATTACATAAATATTCATGCCTCCAGCCAGGTGTTCCGCTATATGACTGTAACCCACAACAAAATAAAAAAGCCGTTCCTCCGACCCATAGGGCACGAAAGAACGGCTTTGCCATTCAAGCAAGTTTATTATTTAGTTTCCGGTTTAGGCGAAGCTTCGCCATCCGGTTTTGCACTCTCGTCCGGCTTAGCGGACTCTTCAGGCGCTTTAGATGGCTCTGGAAGCGTAAGCTTCACATCCAGCTTCGGCATTTCTTCCGTCATGAACTTGTTCATGTGCTCGTAAGCCACAGCGCTTTTCACAGCTTCTTTCGCCGTCTCGTCAAGTTTCTCGAACGGCGTTACGTCGCGCTTCTCGACTTTAATGACGTGGTAACCGAATTCCGTCTCGACCGGCTCGCCGATTTTGCCGACTTCCTGCGTCAAAGCGGCATTTTTAAAGGCTTCCGCCCATTGGTTGACATCGGCATCCTCGTACAAACCGCCGTTTTCTTTGGAGCCCGGGTCATCGGAATACTGTTTAGCAAGAGCATTCCAGTCCCCATTCGCCTCCAGCTTCGCTTTCACTTCTTTCGCGAGCTTCAGAGCTTCTTCCGCCGTACGCAGCTCCTTGCCGGACGCTCTGTCCGTCGTCGCTACGAGAATATGGCGAACCGATGCTTTGTTGTACAAGCCCGGATTTTTCTCGTATTCCGCTTTGACCTCTTCATCCTTCACTTCGGAGTTCATGTGCTCTACAACAACGAGCATAAGCGTAATGTATGCTTTGATATCATTTTCGGTAATTTTCTTATCTTCCAGCGTCTTTTTCAATTCTTCATTCGACTTGATTGTCGTCTGGAATTGCTCCATCTGCTTGTCCGCTTCTTCCGAAGCTTTCTTCAACGTAGCTTCAGATGCGCGTTCGGACAAAATTTTGTAAGCCACAAATTGCTGCAGCAATTGCTCTTTGAATTGCGGAATTTCTATGATTTGCTCATAGCCGGGCTGCAAAATATTGAATACGCCCAAATATTTGTTGAATTCTGGCTCTGTAACGCTGCCTTCTTTATACGTAGCAACCGCCGTTCCCGTGCCCGCTCCCGCGAATGTTGTTCCCGAGCCTTCTTCCTTCTTGCTGCCGCAAGCCGCCAAAACCGTCATGACGAGCACTGCCGCAACAATAAGCAGCGCGCTTCTGCGCCATGCCGATCTGCGTGTACCGTGCAACATGTAGAATCCCCTTTCAAAATACGAAGTTTTTCATTATTGTAGCAGAAATCAGGTCTGCAATGCGAATTTTCTATCCTTCGGCCGCTTTACGGGGCCGCATCCTGCAGCGCTTCCTCCGGAACTCGCGCTTCTTGAAATAGCTTAAGAAACCGTTCCAGCAGCTGCAGCTTCTGATCCATTTCCAACCCTTTTCCGCGTAACAGCAGCGTAGGATTTGCATCCTGATGACTGCCTTGGCGGAACCGGTTCTCAAACTGCAGGCACAGCCGGTCGACCTGCTTGGAAACAATCTTTTTCTTTTCCTGTTCGGCGAAACGGACTGTTATATCGTCGCCCTTTTGGCTGATCTGTTCAATGCCGTACATCGTACCGTGCACTTTTAGACGCGCCACCGACAGCAAATTATCGACAGCCTGCGGCAAATTGCCGAACCGGTCGATTAGCTCCTCAGCCAGGTCGTCGGTTTCCTCGAACGAGCGGACGGAAGCCACCTTCTTGTAGATTTCGATCTTCTGGATACTGTCGTAAATATAATCTGACGGCAGATAGGCGTCGATACTTACGTCGATCAGCGTCGTAACCGCCCGCTCCTCTTTCACGACTACCCCTTCCATTTCCGCTTTGCGCTTGCTGATTTCGTCAGCCAGCATTTGCGAATACAGATCGAAACCGACCGAAGCGATAAAGCCGTGCTGCTCCGGACCAAGCAGGTTGCCGGCGCCGCGGATCGCCAAGTCGCGCATAGCGATTTTGAAGCCCGAGCCCAGCTCGGTAAACTCTTTGATCGATTGCAGACGCTTCTCCGCCACTTCGGTAAGCACCTTGTCCCGTTGGTAGGTGAAGTACGCGTAAGCGATTCGATTGGATCGCCCGACCCGACCTCTCAGCTGATACAACTGAGACAGACCCATCTTATCGGCATCATGCACAATGAGCGTATTAACGTTCGGGATATCGACGCCCGTCTCGATAATACTCGTGCTGACGAGCACATCGGATTCGCCGTCCAGGAAATCGAGGATCGTCTTCTCCAGCTCCTGCTCCGACATCTGCCCGTGTCCGACCGCAACCTTGGCGTCTGGAACAAGCGAATTGATTAACTCGGCCATTTGATAAATGCCCTGTACTCGATTGTACAAGTAGTAGACTTGCCCGCCGCGCGCAATCTCACGCTCGATTGCTTCGCGAATAAGCGAGGTATTGTATTCAACGACATACGTCTGTACAGGGAAACGATTTTCCGGCGGTGTCTCAATAACAGACAAATCCCGCACGCCCAGCATCGACATATGCAGCGTTCTCGGAATCGGCGTCGCCGTCAGCGTCAGAACGTCGACATTGGTCTTCAGCCGTTTCAGCTTTTCTTTGTGAGACACGCCGAACCGCTGCTCCTCGTCGACGATAAGCAGACCCAGATCTTTGAAAATAACATCCTGCGACAAAAGACGGTGCGTGCCGATAACAACATCGACCGAACCGGCCTTGAGTCCTTTCATCGTCTCGTTCTGCTCCTTGCGCGAACGGAAGCGGCTCAACACTTGAATGTTAAACGGATAACCGGAGAAACGCTCGCGGAACGTCTCATAATGCTGCTGCGCGAGAATGGTCGTTGGCACGAGTATGGCCACCTGCTTGCCTTCGATCGCCGATTTGAAGGCGGCGCGAATCGCTACCTCCGTCTTGCCGTAGCCGACGTCTCCGCACAGCAGACGATCCATCGGCTGCGTCTTCTCCATATCCTTCTTAATCTCTTCAATGGCGCGAAGCTGATCGCGCGTCTCATCGTAAGGGAACATAGCCTCGAACTCGTTCTGATAAGCGGTGTCTTTGCCGAACGCGAAGCCCGGAGCCGATTGCCTCTCCGCATACAGCTTGATGAGATCGTCGGCAATGTCCTGAACGGAGGAGCGCACCTTGTTCTTCGCTCTCGTCCATTCGCTGCCGCCAAGCTTGTTGACCTTCGGTTCCTTCTCTTCCGAGCCGACGTATTTCTGAATCAGATCGACCTGCTCGATCGGCACGGACAGCTTATCGCCGCCCGCATACAAAATATGCAGGTAGTCCTTATGAATACCGGCAATCTCCAGCGTGCCGATGCCGACGTATTTGCCGATGCCGTGGTTTTGATGGACGACATAGTCGCCGACCTTGAGCTCGGTGTAGCTCTTGATCCGCTCGGCGTTGTCCATCTTCTTGTCGATACGGCGCGCCTTGCGCTGTTTTTGCGAGAACATTTCGCCCTCGGTAATAACGACCAGATGTGAAGACGGCAGCTCGAAGCCCGACTGCAGGTTGCCTTCCAGCAGCTGCGGCGGCTCGATATGGTAGTCTTGCAGCACGCGCCGCATCCGATCCATTCGTTCGGCGTTGCCCGCAAGCATCATAATGGTGGCGCCGGTTTTTTTCCAACGGTCCATTTCCGCTTTCAGCACGTTCATTTGGCCATGGAAGTTCTGCATCGCACGGCTCGACATATTCAATATGTTTTGCGGCTGCGAGTGCGGAATTTGACGTAGGAACAGGCTGAGAAACAGCGTCGGGAACGGCCGGTGGTGTAGAATCTCCTCCGACGCCCGCGCGAGCACGAAGCCCGGCAGCGACTTGCCGTTCGACAGCAGATGCGTCGCCCATTCCGCTTCGTCCCGCTCCAATTGACGGGCCGTTTCAATCAAACGGGTTGGCTCGTCGAGAATAAGCAGCGTATCCTGCGGCAAATAATCGAGAATCGTTTGTCTTTCCGGGTAAAGCAGCGATATATATTTATAGATTTCAGTAAAATATACATGTTCCCGCAGCTTTTCAATTTCGCCGCCGATCTCCGAACGCAGCCGTTCCTTGGCAATTCGGTCGGTCATCTTGTCCAGCTGCTGTTCGAGCAGCGAAGCCGCATGGTCGGCAGCCGCTTTAAAGCGGCGTTCGTCCGCGAGCAGCTCTTGGCACGGCGTCACAGTAAATTGCTGCAAATTGTCCAGCGAGCGCTGATCGGCCGGGTCGAAGGTGCGAATCGAGTCGACATCGTCGCCGAACCATTCGATCCGGTATGCAACCGAAGACGTCAGCGGATAAAAATCGACGATACCGCCGCGAACGCTCATCTCGCCCTTTGATTCAACGCGGTCTGCCCGCACATAACCTAATGCAGTCATCTGCCGCAAGAACGTATCCAAAGGAATAACGTCGCCAACAGCGACTTCAATTTTCGCTTCCGCCATTACGCCGCTGACAGGCAAATATCGGCGGACGCCGGAAAACGGCACGACAACGATCCCGCGAAAGCCTTCGGACAGCTTGATCAGCACATCCATTCGCTGCGCCAGCGTCTCGGGACTCGAGATTGCGGCTTCGGCAGCTACCAGCTCATTCGCGGGATAGAGCAATACTTCATCCGGGGAAAGACATTCCTGCAAATCCTCGGCAATTTTTTGCGCGGCGTACATGTTATGCGTGACAACGAGCAGCGGGCGATCCAAATCCGTCTTTACAGCGGCAACGAGCACCTGTCTGGAGGAGCCGGCAAGACCGGATACCATCTGCTCTCGCATTCCTTTGCGAACGCCGGCGATAATAGACTGAACGTCGGGGTCCGCAGCAAAAGCCTGTACTAATGCTTTCAATCGAAAAGGCACCTCGTTTCTACATACGTAAACAGCCGAATACCGCCTTTGCACAACAATAGCGGTATTCGGCAAACATAAACGGCTGACGCCGCCTGAGGCGGGTCAGCATGTTCTCACTACAACCAAGTCTTCCACCAAAAATAAGCCTCAGCCGTTTGCTAAGGCTCTGCCATGCCGCAGCATAGGCAAGCGCTTTTACACCCCGCGCATTTGGGCGCGAGGAATCGTCACTGCAGCGGATTTGCAACCAGCAGCAGCTCCGGATTGGCCTCCAACGCTTCGCGGCAATAATCGCATATAACTTTCACGGTCACGTCGCCGTTTGGGTTATACGCTATTATATCGCTGCGTTCTTCGGGGGTCAAGAAATGGAAACCGAGCTGCTGCTCCGTGATGCCGTCCCTATGAATGGACCCCATTTCGGTGCGGCAGTGCCTGCAAATATAGTTTACAGCCATATGTATGCCTCCTGAAGAGTAGTTATACCCTTCAGTATGCCCGGGTTTGTCGCTGCTTAGGCGGTTTTACCCATTAAACTTTGCCATCGTTTTGTCAAACGAGTTCTTGATCGAAAATTCAAACGCATCACAAGCCTGCTCAATCATCTCCCGAAGCTTCTCCTGCTCGCTCTTCGGGAAGTTGTCCAGCACATAATCAGCGATATTGCGCCCTGGCAGCGGACGGGATACGCCCATCCGAATCCGGTTAAAGGATTGCGTGTCCAGATGTTGAATAAGCGATTTGATACCGTTATGTCCGCCGGCGCTGCCCTGGTAGCGCAGACGGATACGGCCGGTCTCGGTATCCATATCGTCGTAGACGATCATTCCGTCGGCTAGGTCGGCCTTGAAATAATCCATAAAGGCGCGCACCGACTCTCCCGACAAGTTCATATACGTCATCGGCTTGATAAGAAATACTTTTTCTCCTTGCACATGACCTTCACCAATTAATGCACGGCATTTATTTTGCGTCACTTGAATATTCCAGCGTTTGGCCAGCTCATCGATCACCATGAAGCCGACATTGTGCCTCGTTCCTTGGTAAGCGGTCCCGGGATTGCCCAGTCCTACGATCCACTTCATTGTATTCGTCCCCATTCCTGCTCTTCCGGCATGTCTTATTCTTCTCTTTTACCATATTACCACTGGCGGCGGCAACTGGCACCCATCCTCATGAAGGAGCAAAAGAAAGAGGCTGCCCGTCGCAGGGACAGCCTCCTCGGCATTCATTCGCTATACGGCCCGTCAGGCCTTTTCAATCTCATGCATATGAGCTTCCGTCGACCGCGATTGCGCCTCGTGAAGTTCTACTTCCTGCGCTTCGGCTTCCTCTGCGGTCAAATCTTTCTGTGGAACGAGCACCGTAACGACGACTAACTCCGGGTCCGTCGTAATGGTAATGCCAGCAGGCGGGCGAATGTCCCGAACGAGCAGGCTGTCGCCCATTTCCAGATCAGCTACATTGATCTCGATATGCTCGGGGATCGCAGCAGGCAGACACTCGACCTCCAGCTCATGAACAATCGACTGCAAAATGCCGCCCACCGTCACACCGTTCGCTTCGCCGACGATTTCGATGCGAACATGAGCGCGCACCTCTTCGTTCATATCGATCTGCAGCAGATCGACATGCCGCACCCGGCGCGAGAGCGGCTCTCGCTGCACGTCGGCAATCATCACCGGCTGCTTGCCGGTTTCAGGCGTATTCAACTCCAGCACCGCATTCGGATGAGAGCGCAGCAAATGCAGCAGCTCCTTCTCTTCCAAAGCGAGGAGAGCCGGTTCGCTCAATTGCTTGCCGTATACCACCGCCGGCACCTTCCCGCTCGCCCGAAGCAGGCGAAGCTCGCCTTTCGTGCGCGTCTCCCGGCGTTCAGCCGTCAAAGCTATGGACATGTCGGAAACCTCCCAGTAAAGTCAATTTCCCTTTCACTTTGCCCATCCCGGCCAATAATTAAACAGGTTTTACGAGAAAGAAAGCCGGCAAAAGCAGCGCTCTGGATCTCCCGCACCGCCTTTGCCGGCTTGCTGCCGCAATTGTGGCCTTATCATTTTAGAATTATTTCTTGTTGTTCGCTTTCTTCGCCTTGGCTCTAGCTCGAATCTTATCAGCGTAGCCCGGCTTGTTCACTTGCCGCTCACGGGCAATAGCGAGATCGCCTGAAGGCACGTCATGCGTAATAGTCGAGCCCGCCACTACATATGCACCGTCGCCCAGCTTCACCGGCGCAATCAAATTGACGTTGCTGCCAACAAACGCATTGTCGCCGATTTCCGTAACGAATTTATTAAAACCGTCGTAATTGACTGTAATAGCGCCGCAACCGATGTTGACGTCCTTGCCGACGATCGCGTCTCCGACATAGCTGAGGTGAGACACCTTGCTGCCGTCGTCCAGAGAAGCGTTCTTGAGCTCGACGAAGTCGCCGATCTTGCAGCCTACCCCAAGCTTGGAGCCAGGACGCAGGTTCGCGTATGGACCAACCGAGCTATCGTCGCCAACAACCGATTCTGCAATAACCGAATATTTGATCGTTACGCCATTGCCGATCTCCGCATTCTGAATATCTGCGTTAGGACCAATGACGCAATCCTCGCCAATGACGGTCGAACCGCGAAGCACCGTTCCCGGATAAATGACTGTATCGGCCCCGATCCGTACGTCCGCTTCGATATAGGTCGAAGCCGCATCGATTAGCGTTACGCCTTCCAGCAAATGCTTGCGGTTAATGCGAGCGCGCATAAGCGCCTCTGCCTCAGCAAGCGCCACACGGTCATTCACGCCGATCGCCTCCGCTAGATCGGACGTGCAATACGCCTGCACCGTCTCGCCGTCATTGCGGAAAATACCTACCACGTCGGTTAAGTAGTATTCGCCTTGCGAATTCTCATTCGTTACTTTAGCCAGCGCCGCAAACAGCTTGCGGTTATCAAAAATATAAGTTCCCGTGTTGATTTCTTGTACTCGCGCTTCCTCCGGCGAGCAATCCTTCTGCTCGACGATGCGCACGACAGCGCCGTCTTCCCCGCGAATGACGCGGCCGTAGCCGGTCGGATCATCGAAGGATGCGGTAAGGATCGTTGCCGCCGCTCCGCTGCTGCGATGCAGCTCTAGCACGGCGTTAATCGTCTCGGAGCGCACAAGCGGCGTGTCGCCGCAAATAACGATCGTCGAGCCTTCTTCTCCGGCGAGCAGCGCCTCCGCCTGCTGAACGGCATGCCCCGTACCGAGCTGCTGTTCCTGCAGTGCGTATTCGGCTTGATCGCCCAAATACGTTTTTACCGCTTCCGCGCCATGGCCGACAATAACAACCGTCCGCTCGCTGTTCGCTTCCTGTACCGTGCGCAGCACATGACCCACCATCGGTTTGCCCGCAACCTCGTGCAGCACTTTATATCGCTTCGATTTCATCCGCTTGCCTTGTCCGCCGGCAAGCACAATCGCCAATACTTTCAACCGGTATTCCTCCTCATGCCGCTCCGTTAGTAACGCAAGTCGCTCCACACATCATGCTTCATGCGCCCTATCAAAGTCTTTAATCATTATCCGCGGCTTCTCAATCTTATCTTTTGAATATATCCCATTACAGACAAAAAGAAAAGAGAGCCTAATGGCTCTCTTCTCTTATGACTCCCAGGCAGAAACGACCTAACGTCCCCGTCCGGGACGATTCACGTTTCCAATTGCGATAGGCTACGCCCCTTCTTCGATTGCCACAACTTCTTCCGTCGCTGCACGCTCGTACTCAGCGAGAACAGCTGCTTGGATCTTCTCGCGAGTAGTCGAAGAAATCGGATGGGCGATATCCCGGAATTCTCCATCAGGGGTACGCTTGCTTGGCATTGCCACGAACATTCCATTGTTGCCGTCGATTACACGAATATCGTGAACGACGAATTCATTATCAATGGTAATAGAAGCAATAGCCTTCATGCGACCTTCCGAATTTACACGGCGGAGTCTAACATCGGTAATTTGCACTTGTGTTCACCACCTTTGCCTATCTGAGACTTGGTGTATAATTCCACGTTTTCGTGCAAAATCCTTCTATTTTTTTGGAAAAAAAATACTTGTTTTTAAAAAATTTTTTAAAACATATTTTTTTCGAATCTATTCGACAATTGTCGATGCAATGACCTCAATTTCGACAAGGACATCCTTCGGCAGCCTTGCCACTTCAACGGCCGAACGAGCCGGTTTATGGTCGCCAAAGTAGGAAGCATAGATGCCGTTGATCGTCGCAAACTGATTCATATCTTTCAGGAATACAGTCGCCTTCACAACATCCTGGAATGAAGCTCCCGCTTCAGCCAGCACCGCCTGCAAATTGCGGAATACTTGATGCGTTTGCTCCTCGATTCCGCCTTCTACCAGCTGCCCAGAAGCATCCAGTGGAATTTGTCCGGAAGTAAATAACAAATTTCCCAATTTAATTGCTTGCGAATAAGGACCGATTGCTGCCGGCGCCTTATCTGTCGAAACAACTTCAATCCGTTTGTTCTCTGCCACGTGAATTCCCAACCTTTCGATGTCTTCGGTCCGTTTCTTCTATCGGTCTATTTGAAATAATTGCCTGGTACAATTGTCGCTTGCTTCGTCTTCATGTCGACCGCCGTCAGCTTCGCCAGCGATACATAATCCTCCAGCAGACGCTCCTCCAGCTCGACTTCTCCCGACTCAACAAATACGCCAACCCCGGCGACCGTCGCTTTGAATTCGTAAAGCAAATCCATCATGCCTTGAATCGTGCCGCCTGCCTTCATGAAGTCGTCAATGATCAAGACGCGGGATTGCTCCTTGAGCGCGCGTCTTGCGAGCGACATCGTCTGAATCCGCTTGTTCGAGCCCGATACGTAATTGATGCTAACGGCCGAACCCTCCGTTACTTTGTTGTCCCTCCGCACGATAACGACAGGCAGATTGAGGCAAGCCGCCGTTGCATAAGCAAGCGGAATCCCTTTCGTTTCGACTGTCATAATGACATCGATTTGGGCACCGGCGAAGGCCGTGGCGAACATTCGTCCAACATCGGCGAGCAGCTCCGGCTGACCCAGCATATCCGTCATATACAAATAACCGCCCGGAAGAACCCGTTCTGGCTGCTCCAGCTGGCGGCAAATGTTCGTCATGATTGTTAAAGCGGTCGATTTATGCATCTTCGGCGTAAATTTAACGCCGCCTGCGGCTCCCGCAAGCGTGTTCAATTCGCCAAATCCCTCTTCCTCGAACACTTCCTTGATGATTGCCAGATCTTCACTAATGGATGATTTCGCAGACTGATATCGGTCAGCAAATGCTGTCAATGATATTAACGTGTGAGGACGACTAAGCAGGTATTGCGTCATTTCTACCAGTCTTGCGCTTCGTTTCAGCTTCTTCAAAGCCATCTCCCCCCACTTAAATCCGAATATTATAAAGTCAATATAACATTTTTATACGGATTTAATCAAGAAAAACGTAAGCATTATGTGAGCATTCTTACCACATACACTTCCTTGCAAAATCCTCTTAGCCCATTGTAGATTCTCGCCAGCTTAGCTTCCTTCGTCACGAGTCCGAAAACGGTCGGCCCGCTTCCCGACATCAGCACGCCATCCGCGCCAAGACGCTGCATGCTTTCTTTGAGCTGCCTTACCTCCGGGTACAAATCGAGCGTGACATTCTCCAGCACATTGCCCAGTCCGTCGCAAATATCGTGGAACGAGCCGCGTTCAATCGCCGAGATCATCGCGCTGGCCGAAGGATGCGCTGTCAGCTCGTTCGCCCGCAGCTTTCCGTAAACGTCGGCTGTCGAGACGTTGATCGGAGGCTTGGCCAATACGACCCAGCATTGCGGCGGGTTAGCGATTGGCGTCAGCTGCTCGCCGCGTCCAGTGGCGAGTGCTGTGCCGCCAGTCACGCAGAACGGCACGTCGGAGCCTAGCTCAGCTCCGAGCCTGCACAGCTCGTCCTGTGGAATATTAAGCCCCCACAGCCGGTTCAGCCCGCGCAACGCGGCGGCGGCATCGCTGCTGCCACCGGCGAGTCCGGCTGCTACCGGTATTTTTTTATCTAAATGTATGTATACGCCCTTGCGCACGTGATAACGTTCTTTGATTAGCTTAGCCGCTTGAAAAGCCAAGTTCTTCTCGTCCAACGGAATATAGCCCGCTTGGCTGGAAATGATGATTGTATCGCGCGGCAGCTCCTCCATCTCTAGGCGGTCTGCCAGATCGACCATTGTCATAATCATTTCGACCTCGTGGAAGCCGTCTTCCCGCTTGCGGATTACGTCCAGCAGCAAGTTGATTTTTGCCGGAGCCTTCTCATAAATTTTCATCCTAAGCTCTCCCGTTCCTGTCGTTAGCTTAAGCAATATTATAACAAACGGACAGAAGAAAAGCTAAGAGGCTTCGGGCTAAATCGGCCCGCTGCGCTCTTAGCTTGTGAAATGCTTATAGAATGGCCGTTTACGGCCGATTTGTCTTTGCCGCGGCCGCTTGCTCGGCAAGCTGAATCGCTCGCTTTACCATGTTTCCGGCCTCTTTGGTCGTAATGCCTCTCCAGCCTTCCTTATCCACCTTGCCTGCAAAACCGAGGTCCTTGGCCAGCTCGTACTTCAATTGCTCGGACATGACAGATCTTCTACGGCTCATGATCCTTCCTCCTTCGAGCGAATTGGCGCAAAACGCGCAGCAATCCGGTGCTGACATTAGTATGGCTGACTGCCTCCGCCTTTATTCCCGCCGTTAGGCGGCAAAAAAAAGAACGCGGCCTGCAAGCTCGCGCTCTAACCGCGTTTAACGTACGTGACGTACATCTATTATTCTAAGGTTGAAGATGGGTAATTCGGACTTGACCTTCATCATTGCACACGGTCACTTCCACCGACTCCGTCAGTATATCCGCATAACTGTAAGAGACACGCTTAAAGGCATGGGACTCTTGATCCAGTTTAACAATGAAAACAGAAGGGTAGATTTCTTCCAACGTACCGGTCCGCTCGATGGTCTTTCGACGTCCACCATTCGCGCGAAGACGGATTTTGGAGCCAACATGAGCTTCCAAACTTCGTTTTATTTCCAATAGCGCATTTTTTTCCATTGTTCACTACCACCTCTTTCCTTGTCCATTATAACCAAAAAGAGGGAGGTTGTCAAACAGGGCAAAATATTATAGCAGTCAAGTTATTTCTTTGTCAACGGTGATTTCTCTCATTTTTTCGTTTTTGATGAATAATTTGTTGAATGAGGGGCATATTAAGCCGTTATCCAATCGTTTCTACCCTATATTCTTAATAAACCCGGCCGCGCTGACCGCTTTCGGCCTTGGAAGCCCAATTCGGCAGCAACCTATCGTCTCGATGCCGCCGACGCCGTCAATGCCGCTTATCGTCCCGTGAATGACGTCTGACAGGTCGATCGTCTCGCGAATGGATGTGAAGCTGGCTTTTATCGCAATATAAACAGGATCGAGGGCATGAATGAGAATTCGGCCTGGGGAACTGGCGAAGTTGGACCCGTTTTGCAGCAGCGCCTCGAAATGGGACTGGCACGCGCCTGCAACGACGACTAGACCGTCCCGATTTTTCTCATATTGCCGCGCGACACGAACGGCATTTACGAAGTTTTGCGAGTTTTTATAGCTGTTAAGGCTGTGCAGATCATCTTGCTTCTTCAGCACGCCGTCGTGACCGGTAATAACGACAATGTCAGGCTTCACTTGCGGCAGCAGGCCATACAGCAAGTCGGCCATTTGCGACTCGTGAGCGTGTACGCCATGTGCGGGAACCTGCATCGTCTGATAGAGCTGCATGCTTTTGCGCAAGTAATTGCCGTCGCCGTCGAGATGAAGCACTTTTCCGGGCATCTCGAAATAAGGCTGATTTTGAAGCTGCGACGCCAGCCGGACATCGCTTTGAATTTGAACCGACTGCTGCTCGCGCTGCTGGCGCATCCGTCTCAGCGAATCGTTAACCTTCACTCTTACTTGCTGCGTCGCCTTCGTCGATTCGGGGTCGCGGACAACCGACAAATCGGGAATCGGCGCATCCGCAAGCAAACGGTAGTCCGTGCCTTTTAACAGGGCTCTTTCGGAACGTATATCTTCAACTCGGAACAGCACGTCACCGCCGTACGATTTGCGGACGACCAGGTCCCCTTGTTTCATGGGTTAATCACCTCTTCGTCTATCGTATGGGTGCGGGCTCCGGAATGTGCGAATGTCTTTGTTATTGGGCTTACTGGGGTTCTGAGCAAGCTGAGCTCAAACCGGATACAAAAAGCAAAAGGCCCCTTCAGGCGAATGCCTGAAGAAGCCTCTGTTTTTGGCCTCTGTTTTAGCCTCTCCAGCCTTCCGTCAGGAAAGCTCGGCTAATGGCCGCAAATTCGTCCAGGGACAGCGTCTCGCCGCGACGGACCGGATCGATGCCGAGGCCGTTCAGCAGCTCTGACAGCCGCTCACGGTTCTCCTTGCCGACGAAGGCGGTCAGGTTGTTCGACAGCGTCTTGCGGCGCTGAACGAAGCTCGCCTGCACAATGCGGAAATAATGGTCCTCGTCCGTTACGTCGACCGGCGGCTTATCCCGCAGCGCCAGCTTGATAACCGCAGAATCGACGTTCGGCTGTGGAATGAAGACGGTATGCGGAACGGCGCATACGATTTCGGGAACGCAGTAATACTGGACCGCTACGCTTAAGCTGCCATATTCTTTGCCGCCCGGCTTAGCCGCCATTCGTTCGGCTACTTCCTTCTGAATCATGACGACGATGTTCTCAAGCGGCAGCTTCTCCTCCAGCAGCTTCATCAAGATCGGGGTCGTCACGTAGTAAGGAAGGTTGGCGACTACGCTAACCTTCGCAACATCCGCAAACTTTTCCGCAAACAGCTGCTTCAAGTCGAGCTTCAATACGTCTCCGTGCACAACCTCGACATGCGGCTCTCCTTCGAACAGATCGCCCAGAATCGGAATAAGCCGATTGTCGATTTCAACCGCCGTAACTTTGGCGGCTTGAGCTGCTAGATGCTGGGTCAGCGCGCCGATGCCCGGACCGATCTCCAGCGCCCCCTTCGTCTCGTCAAGGCCAGCGGCCTCCACAATTTTATGCAATATATTTTGATCGATCAGAAAATTTTGTCCAAGACTTTTCTTGAATGAAAATCCGTATTTGGCGATGATTTCTTTCGTTCGTTTCGGTGTAGCGACTAGCGCTGCAGCCGGCATGCCGGCGTTTTGCCCGTTATTCGCGCTCATTGGCGACCTTCCTCCTCGTTCTGTTCCATTTCCCGGAGCGCCTCCGCGAACTCCTCCCGCGTGATGCGGAAGCTGGCGCAGCGCTTATAAAACGTTTTGCCGTTGGCGTACCCGATGCCAAGCAGCTTGCCCATCGCAAGCCGTCTTGCGGACGCATCGGAATGTACGATCAATCCGGCCGCCATCAAGTCTTCCCAAGTAATATCGCTCTCTCCGCCTTCCAGCGACTCCGTCCGCAAATCGGCAAGCGCCTCGCGGATCGCATCAGGACTGGCGTTCTCGATGCCGATATCGCCTTTATGCGTAGCTTTCTCCTGGGGAAGGAAAGCATGCTTACAGCCCGGCACTCGCCTTGCGACGATCTTGCGAATCCGCTCGCCGGCGTGATCGGGATCGGTGAAAATAATGACGCCCCGCCGCTGCTGAGCAAGCTCGATACGATGCAGCACGTCCTCGCCGATTGCTGACCCTCTCGTCTCGATCGTATCGGCTTCGACGGCTCGCCTAATCGCCGCCGTATCGCTCTTTCCTTCCACCACGATAATTTCCTTAATCAAGGATAAACATTCCTTTCTTGCTAACTGTAAATAATTGCATCGCTATATCATTCGGCGACGCGCAACCTTCCTACGCGAACAGCCGTTTATAACATTGAAGGGCGATAAAAGCAAAAAGAAGAGGCATAGCCCCTTCTTATCATAGCATATTTGCACGACTGCGCGCCGTAAAGTAAGGTACCTTGTGAACGCCCTCGCTCGCTTTGAAACGCGTACGTACGCCTCAGACGCAACGCACAGCGTCATGCGATCCTCATCTAGCATCGCATGACGCGAACGAAATATCGGTGTCCACACCTCTGCATGCCAAACACTTATAGTGCCCTTAACGGCCCGCAGCTCGCATTGACCCGTATTCGCCTGCTTTTCGACTACGTCGAAGAAGGCTTGTTCGGACCAAGTACGTATACGGTGTAGCCTTTCTTTCTGCCGAACTTATTGGCAATGTTGGAGTTGTCGAAGTATACGTCGATCTTATTGCCTTTAATGGCACTGCCCGTATCTTCCGCTCTGCGGAAGCCGATGCCTTCGATATACACCCACCAACCGATCGGAATGATCTTCGGATCGACGGCAATCGTTCTGCCTTCGCGCACCTTCGTGCCCGATGCGGTAATCCCGTAATCCGGGTGATCCTCATCTTTGCCGGTCGATTCCACGTCCGCCGTATACGCGGTGAGCGTTACGTTCTTAATGACCTTCTTCGCTTTAAACGTTACGCCGCCTTTTGTTTGCGTCGTTACGCTTGGGCTGTTGTTCGAGAGCGTGTGAACCTTCGGCTCCTCTTTCTTCGTGCCGATCGCGACAACCTGATTGACCGCTTTCGCTTCCACCACTTTGCCGACGACCTTCGAAGAAACGAGAACGCCATTCTCATACTGCCGCTCCACTCGTTCAACGACAACGCCTTCTTTGCCGGTTTGCACCAGCTTTTCCTTGCCTTCTTCGAGACTCGGGTCTTTCTTCTTCACGATCGCAAACGGCATAGCCCGCTCGCTCTCCGATACCTGCTTGTCGACGCGAGTGACTGTTACCGCCATCGAATCAGCCACTGCCGTATTCAGCGAAGGCGTGACCCGATCTTGCTTGCGAAGTTGAATATCTAATTCACCAATCGCCGCCTGTACCGTCTTTTTCGTCGTGTACACCGTTGATACCTTGCCGTCGGCCTTTACAACGATCGGAACCGCCTGATTAATCTCGATACGGTCTCCGTCCTTAATCGTCGAGCCAAGAGGGATCGACACCTCATCGTACTCGCCAATCGTAATGGCTTGTTCATCCAGTAAATGTTGCAGGACCCATTCCTTTGTTTTCACAACGGTTTCTTGTCCATTCACAACTACCGATACGCTTTTCTCAGCTGTACCGTACAACAACATCAAAAACATGAAAGTCATAGCGATTGAGATAATGGCACTTAGTAAAATCAAACGCAAGTTTTCACGCTTCCATCGCAATGCGAAAGAGATGCTGGATGATCGCTTCCCATGGGTTTCCTTAGCTTGGATAATGCCCACTTCATCGGTCCTCCTTACATAGCCCCGCCGCCCTTGAGTGACGCATGACATCTTTTGACGCGACTATTTGAGTATATTGGCGTGCCTTACACACGCTCCAGTATCACTCGCGCTATCCCTCGATTCGTCCTAAGCCGACCGTCACCCGAAATTCAGGTAAACAAAAAGAAGCCGTCGACAGAGGATCTGGATCGTGGCTTCCCGGAAAGTCAAATAGACATCAGGAAATGATACATGCACGAGATTGATCGCTCTCTATATTCGCTTACGAGGTTAGCTGTCGGGTTCGGGCAAGAGAGTTGCCCTATCGACGGAACGAATGCTCATGGCAATCGCCGCCAAATTCACCCCATCAAGCTATACGACTAACGGATTCTGTAATCGGCTCCGCTGCGTTTCGCATTGATCAAAGCGTCCGGGATGCTCGGGCCATATTGAGGCCGCAAACCGGATGCTTGGTTCCCCCGTTTTCCATTCGGAAATTAAGCGTGAACTGGAAATCCAATACAATAAATTAAAGCTCTGAAATGAATCATACCTTCACGAGCGGCAAGTTGTAAAGAACCGATAAAAGACGATTTAAGCTAAATTTCTGGATTATGAGGGAAAAGAGAACCGATTTCAGCGATAAAAAACAGTTTTTTCGCTTGAAAGGTCATCCATACTCTCTTTTTTGGCTGCTTTTAAACAATTCCAAAACATTTTTTACCGTTTTCCATTGTAATTATTGCTATTTCCTCCTTACTTTTTCCTGTTATTTCAGCTGCAGCGTCGGCTACATAGGATACATAAGCGGACTCATTCCTCTTCCCTCTAAATGGATGCGGTGACAAATAAGGGGAGTCTGTTTCGATTAATAAACGGTCAATTGGAACCCTTTCCAAAACCTCTTTAGGCACCCTTGCATTTTTGAACGTGACCGGCCCTCCGAACGAAATATAGAAGCCCATATCGAGACATTTTTTCGCCGTTTCCCAGCTGCCGGAGAAGCAATGCATAACCCCTCCGACTTCGGAAGCTTGCTCTTCTTGTAAAATTTTAACAACATCCTCGTGAGCATCGCGATTGTGAATGATGATCGGCTTGTTAACTTTCCTCGCCAACCGGATTTGCTCGCGGAATACGTGATGTTGAACCTCTTTCGGCGACGTATCCCAGTGATAATCCAGTCCGATTTCACCGATTGCCACTACCTTCTCATGCGAGCAGAGCCGTTCGATCCAGTCCAGATCCTCGGGCTTCATCTCTATGCTGTCAACCGGATGCCAACCAACTGCCGCATAGATAAAATCATACTGTTCTGCAAGCGCTATCGTTGTCGGAATTGTCTCCCGATTAAAGCCGATATTCACCATTAATTCGACGCCGGCAGCACGCGCTCTTTCGATGGTTTCCGTGCGATCATCGTCGAATTTCGTGGAGTCCAAATGGGTGTGTGTGTCGAATAAACCAATCATGTTTGTACGTTCTCCTTCTATTATATGTGTGCATGCTTACGTCTAAGGAAAAACCTTTCGAGCCCTATAGTTTGAACAATTCGCGAACCTCCGGGCTTAGCCTGTCGGCAGCCGCAAGCAGGGGCTCTTCTGGATAGTACAAATGGTACTCGCCCTGATGCAATCCCGTTATAGAACGAACAATGTCGGATTTAGCGGAGATCTCGATGAGCCTCTCCTCATCTTCCAGCAGCAAAATCGGCGTTTTTTCTTCCTTACCGCCTTTTTTCGAGTCTGGCCGGTAGACATCGTAGGGCTGATCAAACGGAAAATCAATCTCCATATGATAGTCCGGATTAAGGCCGATTTGAACGAATTGGCGATGCGCTTCTTCTATTAAAGTGTCTGCAGGATCACTGACCGTAATGTACTTGTATAATCTGCGATTTAGAAACCGTCGACACAGCTCGGAGAGCAGCTCGTCGGATTCGTCCTCCCATTGAATAAACGCAGCCTGTGCGTAAGCTTCGTCCAGCTTTAAGTATGCTTTTACATCGATCGTTTGATCCAACAGCCGCGCGATCGAGCTCGGCATCATTTGAAACGCATAGCCGCTCTCATACAGTTCCTTCGCTCTGCGGAAAATTTGGCGAAGGATGATCTCGGAACTCCTGGTAACCGGGTGAAAATAAATTTGCCAATACATTTGATAGCGAGACATCAAATAATGCTCGATCGCATGCATGCCGCTTTCCTTCACGACGATTTTCCCTTGAACGGGCCGCAGAACGCGCAAAATGCGCTCCAGATCGAAATTGCCGTAATTGACCCCAGTAAAATAGGCGTCACGCAGCAAATAGTCCATCCGGTCGGCATCCATCTGACTGGAGATTAAGCTGACGACGATCGGGTTCGGATACGTCTTGCTGATAACCGCAGCCACCTTTTCTGGAAAGTCATCTGACACGCGGCGTAAGACAGCGTTCACTTCCGTATCTTCAAGCAAGATCCGTACCGTCCACTGCTCGTGATGCGTATCGAATACCTCTTCCAATGAATGCGAGAAAGGCCCGTGTCCTACGTCGTGAAGTAGAGCCGCGCATAAAGCTAGCAGCCTCTCTTCCCGAGGCCAACCCGGATAGTCGTTCCGTTCAAATTGAGAAATAATCTTTCTTGTAATTTCGTAAACGCCTAGGGAATGAGAAAAACGGCTGTGCTCCGCGCCATGGAAGGTCAAATAAGAGGTTCCCAATTGGCGAATCCGCCTCAGCCTTTGAAATTCACTCGTGTTGATCAGATCCCAAATCGTTTGATCCTGCACATAGATATACTTGTGGACAGGGTCTTTAAAAACTTTTTCCTCTGTTATCGGCTGAGCCATTCGCTAATTTCAACCCCTTTGTTCAAATTTTCGACACATAACCACAAATAAATGTCGAATAGTGTCGTAATTTAGTTTCCAAAATGTCGAAGCTGTTGTATTCTATTGTTAGATTAATATGACCTTGCTATATAGTCAAATTCCTTGAAGTTAGTAACAGCCATGATTTAGGCTGTTGACTATTTTGGGAATGGTTGGTATTATAGTAGACACAAATAGAAAAAATATGTCGAATAGTGACGAAACTCACTTATTTGAGAGGGGAAACAAAAAAATGATGAAATCCACTGGTATTGTTCGTAAAGTCGATGAGTTGGGCCGTGTCGTCATTCCTATCGAACTTCGCCGCACGCTGGGCATCGGAGAAAAGGATGCTCTCGAAATTTATGTGGACGGCGAACGCATCATGTTGAAGAAATATGAGCCAGCTTGCATCTTCTGTGGCAACGCAGAAAACGTCTCCTATTTTAAAGGCAAAATTGTTTGTCATATTTGTCTCTCAGAAATGCCGACTCCTGTGACAAAATAAAAAAAATAGGTTATAATAAAATTACTTCACTTGTTAATTCTAACCTTTTTATACTCCTTGATGCCTTCCTGCGCTAGAACCCGGCCAGGAAGGTCTTTTTTTGTCTCCCGGCCGATACTCGTTTTAGCTCACTGTTTGAACCGTCTAGCGATTTACCTCGTTATAGACTTCACGCTTCGGCAGACCTCTGTCGAGCGCAGTCCGTTTAATCGCTTCTTTGCGATCATACTGTTCCTCGTAATGAGCGACATGAGCTTCCAGATCAAGATTATCCCACCATTGCTCCGACTGTCCCGCTTCCGCTTGGACGCTGCCGGATTCCACTGCCGCATCTATTCCCTCTATTATAAGGCAATATTCCCCAATAGGCGAATTTTCGTCCAGCCATGCCGCACATTCGGAGATCGAGCCCCTGGCTGCTTCCTCATGCTTCTTCGTCAGTTCCCTGATCATCGCCATGCGGCGGTCGCCGAAAGCGGCAAGCAGCGCGTCCAGCGTACGGCGCAAACGATGCGGCGATTCGTAGAAAATAAGAGTACCCTCCTGGCGGCTTAACGGCTCCAGCCATTTGGTCAATTGCTTCTTTTCCCGGGGAGGGAACCCTGCGAAGGTGAACTTGTCCGTTTTCAGGCCGGAAATAATTAATGCCGACAGGGCGGCGTTAGCGCCGGGAATGGGTACGACCTTAATACCATTCTCGACCGCTTCGGCTACCAGTTCGGCTCCTGGATCAGATATAGCCGGCAGACCGGCGTCGCTGACAAGCGCAACGGATTGTCCGTCCAGCAGCAAACGGATAAGCTCGCTTCCGCTTGCCTGCTTATTATGCTCGTGATAGCTGACCAGTCTCGTCGAAATCTCGAAATGCGTCAGCAGCTTTCGCGTCTGCCTCGTATCTTCCGCCGCTATCAGTTGGACTTCCTTTAACGTCCGTATCGCCCGAAACGTCATATCCTCCAAATTGCCGATCGGCGTTGCAACTAAATACAGCGTTCCCTCTCCGCGATCTCCCGCCATCGTTTTAAAGCTTTGCTGAATATTCAAAAGCTATCGCTCCTTTATGGGTAAACCGTTATCGACGGCAGCACCCTTAGCTCAGGCTTGCCGTCTCGTATCGCTTCAATTAAGACCATGTTCGCTTCACCGTCCGCATTCGGATGAATAAATTGCACCCGCTTCGGCTCCATCCGGTATTTGCGCATCGTCTCCACAATTTCGATAAAACGGGATGGACGATGGACCATCGCTACTTTTCCGCCGGAACGAACGAGTCGGGCGCTGGCATGGACGACATCGTCCAGTGTGCACATCATTTCATGCCTCGCGATTGCATAATGTTCGTTCTCGTTGGCATCGCCCGCCTGTGAGGCCATATAAGGAGGATTGACGGTTACGGCATCATAAATACCATTGCCCGCTTCCTTCATATAAACACGCAGATCCGATTCAATAATGTGAATCCGCTCCTCAAGTCCGTTCATTCTGACGCTTCGGCGTGCCATATCGGCAAGCCTCGGCTGAATCTCGACAGCGTCGATCGCCGCCTCGGTCCTCGTCGTCAGCAGCAGAGGAATAACGCCGTTGCCGGAACAAAGATCGATGATACGCCCTCGCTTAGGCACTGTCGCGAACTTGGACAGCAGTACAGCATCCAACGAGAAGCTGAAAACCTGTCTGCTTTGTATAATTTTGAGACCTGTATCGGTCATTAAATCATCGATTCGTTCATCTGGTTCTAACGGAAAAGATTCGTTCACGTTCACGTTGCTCCTCTGACATAAAGATACCGTCCTTTTCTTGAGGAAAGGACGGTATGCACATGCATCTTTATTTATTTAGAAAGGATAAGCAAAACAAGCAGTCGCCTTCTGTCCTCAAATGCCCGTAATAGACATTGCAAATATGAAAGCCTTCATGATACAGCTTCGCCAAATTATCGTAGCCCTGTCCGATGGCAGGATGTGACGTCTCGTAAACCGCCGAATCCTCTCCGCCGGAATGAGATTGACCGGTGTCTGCAGTGACCGCTGTCTGTTGACTGGCTGATGCAGCTCTTGAATTGGCCGGCTGTCTCACGAGTGCAGGCTGATGGGTCGCTTCCTGCTTCAAAAATTTGCGCAATTGGCTGTTTTCCAAGCTCAGCTTCTTATTTTCTTCCAGCAGCTCTTTCACCCGCTGTTTCAATTGGCCAAGCTGTTTGTGGAAATCACCCATTTGGACATCAAGCTCATTCATTTTTTCGAAAATTTCTTTTTTCTCCAAGTTTCCACCCCAGAGCGTTACGTAGTTATCGCAAGGCTGCGCCGGCCGATTCTTATGCGGCAAGTCAGCCGTTTATTTCACAACTACTTCGTCGAGCGAAAGCTCCTTCGGTTTGCCTCCAACTTCAAACAGCTGGACATATACCGATTTTGAGGTAGCGTTAATGCCCGTTACTTTGCCCTCACCCATAGAAGTGACGACGACTTTGCCTATGGCAGGAAGCTCTTCCCGCATATGCTCGTAATTGTCATGCTCGTATTTCAAGCAGCACATGAGACGGCCGCAGAGTCCCGATATTTTAGTCGGATTAAGAGATAGATTTTGGTCTTTGGCCATCTTAATCGAGACCGGTTCGAAATCGCCTAGCCATGACGAGCAGCATAGTACCCGTCCGCAAGGGCCGATTCCGCCAAGCATCTTCGCCTCATCCCTTACGCCAATCTGGCGAAGCTCGATCCGGGTACGAAACACGCTGGCCAAATCTTTCACCAGCTCACGGAAATCGACGCGTCCTTCGGCTGTAAAGTAAAAAATGATTTTATTGCGGTCAAACGTAAACTCGACATCCACAAGCTTCATTTTGAGCTGATGGTCCCGAATCTTATCCAGGCAAGTGGCAAAGGCATTCTTCGCCGCCGCTCGATTCTCCTCGACAACCTTGGCATCAACTTCGCTCGCGATACGAATGACTTTCTTAAGCGGGAGGACGACATCCGATTCACCGACTTCTTTCTGTCCTACTACCACTTTGCCATATTCGATTCCCCGTGCCGTTTCGACAATGACATGCTGGTCCTTGTCCACCGGGTGCTGGGCTGGATCGAAGTAATAGATCTTGCCCGCTTTCTTGAAGCGAACGCCAACGACGTTATACAAGGATTTAGCCCTCCTGTAAGTTTACCAATAATTGCTCTATCGCCAGTTGCGGCGCTACATTAGAGCGAATGCGCTTGCTTGCTTCGAGCGTATGTTCGATGCATGCGATCCAACCTTCAATCGAGCGGCTGAATGCATGCTTGCTTATCCAATCTAACTGATCTATATAAACGATGCTTTCTTGTCTTCCAGCTTGAAACTGAATCATATCTTTATACCATATTGCCCATAAAGACAACAACAGCTGCGGTTGGTCCGCCATATCGGTCTTGAAAAACTGTTGCTGGACAGAGATCATTGCCGCGGTGAATCGGGTCAGACTCTCCTTCCCTAATTGTATCACTACGTTTCTGATTTCTGCAAACTGATTCTGCTGGAGAATATCTCTAGCGCCATCTAGTCCGGAGCTGAGCTGAACAGCTGCTCGGACGAGCGTCGGAGAAAATCCTTCACCGGTTAGCGTCTGCATCATTTCATTCGGCGAGAAGGGCAGAAAGGGTACTCGCTGCGACCGCGAACGAATTGTCGGCAGAACGGCTTGTCCATTATCGGTAATGAGGATGGCAACAATCGGCGATACCGGCTCCTCCAAAAACTTCAACAAGCTGTTTGCCGCTTGCAGCGTCATCTTTTCCGCGTTTTCCACGATGTAAACTTTCCGTTTGGCCGCGCTGCCGCGATAAGAAAGCTCACTCTTCAAGCCGCGTATTTGATCGATCTTAATCGATTGCCCGTCGGGGGCGATCATCGTTAGATCGGGCTGGTTGCCATGATCGAATTTCCGGCACTCTAGGCATTGGTCGCAGGCATCGTCTCCGCCTTCTGTACAAAACAACGCTTTAGCGAATTCTTTAGCTAGCGCCAGCCTGCCTGTCCCGGTCGGTCCGTCAAACAAATACGCATGCGACACTTTGCCGCTCCTCAGCGCATGCTGCAATAATTGCTTTGCCTTCGGCTGTCCGGCCACTTGTTCCATACTCATTCCAAACTCAATACCTTTCTATGCGGCGGCTCCTTAGTAGAACATGTTGATAAGCATGCCGCGTATTTCTCCAAGCTTGCCCAGCAGTTCCAGTCTGCCCTGCTCCGTTTCCAGCAATTCCTCAGCCATGGCGATCAACGCTTCATCAAGCTCATCAAGCAGCTTGTACCGTTTGATCCGGCCTCTGCGATCAAAGCCGCGAATATCCTTTATTCCGACGCCTCGCCGAACCGTATCTTCAAGAAAGCGCTTGACCATTTGCCTATACAGCTTAAGCTCGCGAACGGTCATCATTCTCGCGAGCTTATCGCCTTGATTGTGAATGTCCTGCAGCTTCTGCTGCAGTTCCTCATGCGTACGCTGCGCATCCTGCTGTATCATCGCGTCCGCGAAGCTTTTCATCTGTACAGGCCGCGCTGCCATATCGTTGCTGGCTCTGTTCTGTCCTAATGGACGATAACCCGGATCTATCTTCATCGCTCACTCACGCCCAATCAGAAATGTTCGAACCGTTCAACCGGAACGACGAATACCGCGGCGCCGCCAACCTGTACTTCGACCGGAAAAGGAATATAGGAATCCGTTGAGCCTCCGATCGGGGATACCGGTGTAACCAACTGGTCTCTTACCTTGCAATTGGAGCTGATGACTTGAAACACTTCATGTACCCGCTCATCCTCGATACCGATCATGAACGTCGTATTGCCGGCGCGCAGAAATCCTCCGGTACTGGCAAGCTTGGTTGCGCGAAAGCCTTCCTTCACCAATGCGTTGGACAACCGGTTGCTGTCTTTATCCTGAATGATCGCAATAACTAACTTCATCCGAATAACCTCCCGTTTCACTTTCATAGAATAGGCTTTCGCCGCTTGAACCGACAAGATCGTCTATTATAGAAATTAAACACGAGATGCGAAAAAACCTTTAAATCGGTCATCCATTAAGGAAAGAACCGTTTGAAAAACCTCTTCGGCTTCCCGCCCGGCATCAACCTTTACGATTCGTTCCGGGTATCGTTCCAGCAGCAGCCCGTATCCTTCGCGTACACGCTCATGGAAAGCCAGCGACTCCAGATCCAGACGATTTACTTCCCGATTCGCCGCTTGATTGATACGATCAAGACCAGCTTGCGGATCGATATCCATATAAATGGTCAACTGCGGCATCCGGTCCTCAATCGCGAAACGATTAATCTCCCATACCGCGTCCATCCCTAAACCGCGGGCATGACCCTGATAGGCGAGGCTGCTGTCGACGAATCGGTCGCAGATGACGATCTGACCGGAATCCAGCGCCGGAATAACCTTTTCCGTCAAATGCTGTCTTCTCGCAGCGGCGTATAGCAGCGCTTCCGTTCTCCCGTCCATTTCAGTATGCTCGCGATCCAAAATAACGGAACGGATTTTCTCCGCAATCGGTATGCCACCCGGCTCGCGGGTTGTCAGAACCGTTCTGCCTCTATCCTGCATCGTATGCGCTAGCCGTTCGATCAGTGTAGTTTTGCCGGAACCTTCTCCGCCTTCTATCGTAATAAAAATACCTTTATTCAATACGGATAACTCCTAACCTGATTTCCATTTCAAACCTAAACTTGGCTTTCCTCTATATTATCAAAGCGTTAACCCTTGTACAATGAAGATTTACATAAGTAGCTGCGAATGCCGCCCTCCGAAGCCGTAAAATAGGTTGATTGCAGATTAAGATTGGCGGTACACGCTGATCGTTCTCATCGTTGGATCGGATGCTCCTTGAAACTTCGCATTTTGTCTGGCCAATTCGGTTAAGTAGGCGATCATGTTGGCGGTTAACCGTTCGCCGGGATAAACGACCGGAATGCCGGGGGGATACGGAACGATCATTTCCGCCGCAAGCTTTCCTTCGGCATCCGCAAGCTCGATGACGCTTTTCTCTTGTCCGCTGTACCGGCCTCTGACGAAGACGACCAGTTGGCTTATCGCTTGCTCGCTGCTCCGGAAGGGATAGCCGACCTTTTCAGCTCGATCTGTCGATGTCGAGAGTGAGGCCAGTGCAGTGCCGATATGTCTCTCTATGTCCTCGCAGGCCTGAATTAGTTTTCGCACATCGTCGGACCGGCTGCGTATGCCAAAAATAAGCAGAGCATAGCGAGGATCGGCCATCTCGGCATAGCAACCCCGTTCCTCGAGAAGACGCTGAAGCTCGAAGCCCGACAGTATCCCGCTTGCATCCCCGAGAGTGACGCGCAACGGATCGATCCGGTCGTAGGCGTTAGATTCTTCTTCAAGACTGACAGCAAAAAGATAACGATGCTCTCTGTCCACCGCCACCCAGCGACGAAAAGCAGTAACCGCATCAATGCCTGGTTGGAACCAATCGGCGCGGCGGCGTTCGATCATTGCTCGGGAAATATCGAGCGAGGCCATGATCGGGAAGGAAGGGCTGGAGCTTTGAATGACGCTGATTGAATAACGCAGCGCTTCCCTCGGCAATCTGTCTCCTTGCACATGGAGCATAGCCCCCATTGTCAGCGCCGTTAACGTTTTATGCGTTGATTGTACAACCGCATCGGCTCCCGCCTGAAGCGCGGAAGTGGGCAGATCCTTGTGAAAACCGAAATGTGCGCCATGCGCCTCATCGACTAGAAGCGGCTTGCCATGACGGTGAACGATTTCCGCGATTTCCCGCAAGTCCCGGCTCATCCCGTAATAGTTCGGGTTGGAGAGAAAGACTGCTTTCGCTTCCGGGTAACGCATAAGCGCGTCATCGATAACAGCCTCCTCCGGGCCGGTAGCAAGTCCAGTGGCCGAATCAATCAGTGGAGAAATGAATACCGCTCTAGCCCCGGCAAGCGTCAATCCGTTAATAATCGATTTATGCACGTTGCGCTGGACGATGATCGTATCGCCCGGCTCGCATACGGCAAGCAGAAGCGCAATATTGCCGGATGTGCTTCCTCCAACAAGAAAATACGTTTCGTCAGCTCCAAAGCATACCGCTGCAAGGCGCTGCGCCTCCGCTATTGCCGCCTCCGGATGATGGAGATCATCGGTTACGGAAAGCTCAGTCGTATCTATTGCATGTACGGCTTCTAAAACTTCTTTCTCCTCAGGCTCATAATCTATAAGTGCTTGTCCGTAACGATGTCCCGGTACATGAAAGCTGGTTGGCTGCTGCTTGGCCAGCGTATATAAAGCATCAAACAAAGGGGCTTTCCCTTGGTTGGTCGTCATATCAATGATCGATATCCTTTCTTCGTCTCTTCTTTTCTATTGTATCGGATTTTGTGTACAAAAAAAGAGCGGTTTCTGTTTCCAGACCCGCTCATGCGTTTTTTTCGATAAAAATTTGCTTCATTTGATGAATGAAAAAAGGATATTTGGCATCCTGTACATCCGTATGAACCATCTCAGTTTCGCATGTTTCGCAAATAAATTCCGTGACAATGCGGATGCCTTCTCCCTCGGCCTTCTGCTCTCCGCATATAATACAGTGTAATTGGCGATCTTCCGACATTGTTGCTCCCGCCTTCCTGCATTCCTATATAGCTATTATTATGCCATATATTCTAGCTGTTTATACTTGTTTCATAGCTGATTTCAAATATTTCTATATCGTATGCGGCATCCGCCCAAATGGTGATTGGAAACCGCCGCTGTTTTTTGGAAAAAGTATGGACGAAAAAAGCGAAAGTGCCGATAAAGATAAGGAGAACCGGTTTTAATCGAAGGGAAGTTATGCCATGAAGCAGTCTTTACAGGAACAACACGGGGCTACCATATATCAATATAAGCTTGTTAAACGAAAAGTGATTCGGCCAGAGCTGATGTCCAGTCATATAATGACCGTTGCGATTCTGCTTGGCTTCCTGCTGTTGATGTTCGGAATGGATGGATTGTTTAGCTGGCTTATCGGCTTTGCGATCGTTCAACTGGTACACAGCCTTATTTTGCTGCTTACATTTATCCGGGTAGAGGAAGCTGCGGACCGCAAATGGGTATGGGGGATCAAGCCGCCATGGTTCGGTTTCAAGCCGGCCAACGATATTCGCCTGGGGCTGTTCCGCCGCGTTCACCGCCACCTGTTTTGGATCGGTCTTTGCTTGGAAGCCATACTATACCCTTGGGTTACAGAATCGATGATGATCAGCATCGTTTTTTGGCACTTCTGGCTGCTCGCTCCCCGGCTGCTGCTATCCTTCTCGTTCCGCAAGCAGATGAAGGAAGGACTGCTTCGGCTGCAAAAGTATGAAGCCTCCTATTACCATAGTTGAATTGTACAAGCTCGCCAAAGTTGGCGGGCTTTATTTTTCCTCTTCATAGCACTAACGCACCTTCCAACGGCCAAAATGGCCGCTATTTCGCATATTCGCTCACTTTTCTTCTCTCTAACGGCCGTTTTGGCCGTTGCAGCATTAAAATATTACTTTTGTGACCTCTCCACAACTCTAACGCACCTTCCAACGGCCAAAATGGCCGCTATTTCGCTATCCGCTCACTTTTCTTCTCTCTAATGGCCGTTTTGGCCGTTAATCTCGTATCAAATAAATCGATTGTGCAGCTCTACTTCATGGCAAATAGGTCACCAACTTTTCCGTTCATAGCAAAGAAGACTACCACAATTGCTGTGGCAAGCCTCCCATGATTGACGATGTCCATCCGGATAGAATGAATCTGCTTGCTTGAACAGTATTAGTGACCACCCAATGCCTACTGCTTCCTTAATCTATTCAACTCTCACTTAATCTATTCAACTCTCACCTTATGATAGCCCATTACTTGTTGGCAGTAGACTACTCGCGGCTTTCAAGAGTGTCTTCAATGAAAGCATCAGCTCCTCTGCTCGCGAGATCGACCGCTA
Source organism: Paenibacillus sp. NPDC058071 (assembly GCF_042885235.1). NCBI lineage: Bacteria > Bacillati > Bacillota > Bacilli > Caryophanales > Paenibacillaceae > Paenibacillus > Paenibacillus sp. NPDC058071. The sequence continues at coordinate 113 of NZ_JBHVSK010000024.1, read as the reverse complement.
TTTCGTCTATTCAAACACACTTCTTCGAACACAACAAAAAACCTACCGCAATAATGCGGTAGGTCTCTCGTAGCTTGGCGACGTCCTACTCTCCCAGGACCCTGCGGTCCAAG
>NZ_JBHVSK010000023.1:57102-92461 GCF_042885235.1 Paenibacillus sp. NPDC058071 | reverse complement strand
CTACAACGGAGGTTATTTGGCATGTATAGAATTATAACAAGATTTTTCTTAAAGACCAAGAGGTCAAAGCTTGACAAACATTAGCTGGTTTTTGTGTCCCGAGAATAGGTTCGGAATAGAAGTAGAGTTCGTAGGGCAGTACATAATAATTAGCGCTTGTTTCATCTCCAGAGAAGATTAGTGGAAAGCAGCATGGCTTGGCATGGTATGGCTTGAATGGTGATAGATCGATCGGGGTGTGGGGAAATGTATGTGAAAAACCGGCTCAAAATCGAAATCAGTGCATGACTTGAAGTGAGGGGAAGCGCTGCGGGTCAGAGGGATTCTGAAGAGACGATAGAACGATAGTGGTGGTGGTTGCTTAAAAGCTCTATTCCAACCGCAAACCTCGAAGTCAAAGGAATAGGGCTTTAAAATCAAAAGAAACGTTTTAAACAGCGATCGGAAGAAGCCTTTGCCCCGCAGCGTTCTCGCTCACTGGAAATGAGGAGCTGATTTCGTTTTGGAGCCGAAAACTCAGGTGCATTTATGGACTCAGATCAAGACCTTGGCTGAATATATTCGAAAAATCATATATATTTTGCGCTCAGATGGAGATTTGGCTAAATGTATGCGAAAAATCATATATAATTTTGCTCTAAGGCGGAGATCTGGAGAAATATATATGAAATTTCATATATAATTAGCGCTCAGATTGAATTTTGGAAAATTATATACGAATAATCATATACAATGTGCGCTCATGTGGAGATTTGGCCGAAAAGTCATATACATTACGCACTCAGATGAAGACCTGGCTAAATGAATGTGAAAAATCGACTCTCCATACTAGCCAGCACCGGACGACACGTAAGGGATGAGAATCGTCTCCGAACGATCCATAACCCCAGCTTTTTCAAACAATACGCGGCACGACTTAAACAGGCGATAATCAGTCAAGCGCTTATTTAGGTTTTGAGTCGGAATTGGGCATAACTAAAGTAATTGTTACGAAATCATGTACAAAGAAGCAATATCACCCTATTGACACTTTCTTTAGATATAATTAATGTTGAATAAGCTCGAAATTTGTCGCAGAAACAGGATTGACAAATTCCGAGAAAGCCAATAGGATATAGAGGGATAGACAAACAACTTGGGTGGATCGGGGAGACTAGAAGAAGATGAAAAAGACAATCGCAGTACTGTTGACACTGTTCGTTGCTATTACTGTTCTGGCCGCTTGCGGCGGTAACGGCAAAGCTAACGATTCTAGCAATAACGCAACTGACAAAGGCGCAGGCGCCGGAGAGAAAGCGGAGAAAAAACGGATTGCACTCGTACTGCCGGAAAAAGTCGGCGTTAACCCGTTCTTCGTATCGATGGATGAAGGCTTCAAGCGTGCTGGCGAGGAATTCGGCGCAGAAGTGAAAACAATTGAGTCGACGGACCCTGCCGCATTCGAGCAAAACCTGCGTGCAACGGTTGCCGAAAACTATGACCTGATTATTACAGCTACTTTCCAAGCGGAAGACGCATTGAATAAAGTAGCGGCTGAGAATCCTAAAAAGTCGTTCGCTATCATCGACACGGTAGTCGATCAGCCAAACGTTCGCAGTGTTGTATTCCGCGAGCAAGAAGCGGCGTATCTGCTGGGCGCGGCTGCAGGCCTCTCGACAAAAACAAATGTAGTTGGCGCTGTTGTTGCAATGGACACGCCTCTTCTGAAGAAATATACGTATGGCTTCGAGCAAGGCTTGGCCTCGACGAATCCAGATGCTAAATTGCTTCTCAACTATATCGGCAGCTTCAACGACTCGGCAAAAGGTAAAGAGCTCGCATTGCTGCAATATTCGCAAAAAGCCGATATCGTAGCAGGCATGGCCGCTATAGGCGACCTTGGCGTATTCGAAGCGGCGAAAGAAAAAGGACTATACGCTTTCGGTCAAGATATTGACCGTACGGTACTGGATCCTGAACATATCGTGCTTTCTCAGTTGAAAGGTACAGACGCCGTTGCTTACGAGACGGTAAAAGCATTCGTCTCCGGCGACTTCGCATTCAACGTTTCCGATTACGGTTTGAAAGAGTCGGGCGTAGGTCTAACTTTCGTAACGCGTGATAGCGAATCGCCGCTTAGCCCGTTTGTCGGACAAGAGACGGTCGATAAAGTGAAGGCTATTGCCGAAGACATTATTTCCGGGGCAATTGTTGTAAAGAAGCCTGAATAATGGATGTTGCCGGCTGCTCAGCAGCCGGCTTCTGCTGTTTTTACGCCTGTAGAAGGAGAGGAATAGACGCGTGCTGCTGCAAATGGAGCGAATAACAAAGTCATACGGCACTGTAAAGGCGAACCGCGAGGTCGATTTTACGCTGCGCGAAGGTGAAATTCACGCGTTGGTCGGCGAGAACGGCGCGGGCAAGACGACGCTCATGCGTATTTTATACGGTATGGAGTCACCGACGTCCGGATCGATTAAAATCCGGGGTCAAGAAACCGCCTTTGGAAGTCCGGCGGATGCGATACGCAACAAAATTGGCATGGTGCATCAGCACTTCATGCTTTTTCCGTCTTTTACGGTATCGGAAAATATTGTCATCGGCCGCGAGCCCGGCAAAACGGTCGGTTTCGACCGGAAGGCTGCAGCGGCAATTACGGAGCAGTTGTCCCGCCAATACGGTATGCCGGTTAATCCGGAACAAAAGGTAGAGGAATGCTCGTTAGGCATGCAGCAGCGTGTAGAAATATTGAAGGTGCTCTATCAAGGAGCGGAAGTTATAATTTTGGACGAGCCAACAGCGGTGCTGACGCCGCTGGAAGTAGCAGAACTGCTGACGGCGATCAAAGCGCTTGCGAAGCAGGGCAAAAGCTTTATTCTGATCAGCCATAAATTGCAGGAAATTATGGAAGTTGCCGACCGGATCACGGTGCTGCGCGATGGCAGTGTAACAGGTACGGTCGACGCCGCTGATACAACGATCGAGCATCTGTCGAGATTGATGGTTGGCCGCGATCTGGCTGTGATGGAGAAGGCGGCGTATAAACCAGGAGATGCGGTTCTCGAAGTCGCTCAATTGTCGCTGCGCGGAAATGGAGTGAAGCCGCTGCTGGATAAGGTCAATTTGAATGTCCGCGAAGGCGAGATCGTCGGCATTGCTGGCATTTCTGGCAATGGACAATCCGAACTGCTGCAAACAATCTCTGGGCTCGCACAGCCAGATGAGGGCGAAGTTCGTCTGCTGGGCGAAAAAATCAACGGTTTGCAGGTGCGGCGGATCCGTGATCGCGGAATGGCTCATATTCCGGAGGATCGCTATCAATGGGGCGTTGCGCGCGAGGCGACGGTTGCGGACAACGGCTTGATGGGCCACGCCCGCAAATATTCAAGCAGGGGCATTCTTCGCGGAGCTGCGATTCGCAAGCTCGTTGGAGGGTGGGTTTCGCAATTTGGCATTAAAACCGGCTCGCTGCAGACGAAGGTGCAAAATCTGTCCGGCGGCAATCTGCAGAAGTTGATCGTCGCGCGCGAGCTGGCTCACGGAACGCCTTTTCTAATTGCAGCCGAGCCGACTCGCGGCGTAGATGTTGGGGCAATGGAAATCATTCATGGCGAGCTGTTGAAAAAACGGGAGGAAGGCGGGGCCATCCTGCTTGTCTCGTCGGAGCTGACCGAGATTCTAAAGCTGTCGGACCGAATTCTGGTCATGTATGAAGGACGCATCGTCGGCGAGCTGCCGGCGGCTTCCGCAACAGAGGAACAAATCAGTCTTTTAATGGCGGGAGGGAAAGCGGTTGGATAGCTTGAAAAATACGGGCAAAGCGCTGCTTCAGCCGCTAATCGCCATTATTGTCGGCCTCGCTGCCGGAGCGATTGCGATTGCAATCGTCGGCGGCAATGTGTTTGAAACCTATGGAGAGATGTGGAAAGGCGCATTCGGCAGCTTCTACTTCTTCACGAATACGCTTAGCCGGGCTACGCCGATCATTCTAATCGGCCTCGGCGTAGCGTTGGCCTTTCGCGCGGGCTTTTTCAATATGGGTTCGGAAGGGCAAATGGTGCTGGGAGCGTTAAGCGCTGCGGTCACCGCGATTTATTTGCCCGGCCCAGGCTGGATCAAGCTCATTGCGGCGCTGCTCGCCGGCATTGTAGCCGGAGGGTTATGGTCGGTGCTGGCCGCTTGGCTGGATGCCAAGTTCCGCATGAATTTATTAATAACGACCTTGCTGCTTAATTATATTGCTGTGCTGTTCGCCGGTTATATCGTCTCCTATCCGCTTAAGGACCGTTCCGGTTCGGCTGCTATGGCGCAGACGGTCATGATCGATCAATCAGCATGGCTGCCTAAGCTTTTTCAAGGCATGAGCATTCATGCCGGATTTATTATCGCTGTTGTAGGCACGATTTTATTAGCTCTGTTCATGAAGCATACGGTTAGCGGCTATGAAGTTCGCATGCTGGGCGGCAATCCGTTATTTGCCGGCTATGGCGGCGTCAAGCGCGGACAGATGATGATGTACAGCATGCTGGCGAGCGGCGGCTTTGCCGGCCTGGCCGGCGCGGGCGAAGTGCTCGGAACCCAATATCGCTATTTAGATAATGCGCTATCGGCTCCAGGTTATGCTTGGTCCGGCATTATGGCCACGCTGCTCGCCGGCTCCAATCCGCTCGGCACAGCGCTTGCCGCGCTGCTGATTGCTGCTCTGCAAACCGGCGGCATGGGCGTGGAACGGAATACCGATGTGCCGCTCGAAATTTCGAGCATTATCCAGGCGGTGCTTATTTTGTTCGTATCGGCCAAGTTCACTTATTCTTATTTTAAAAAGAAAAAGAAAGCGGGGGCTTCCAATGGAACAGCTGTTTGACGTTTCGCTGTTTAATTCCATGCTCCGCATGATAACGCCGATTTTGCTGGCGGCGTTAGGCGGCGCGCTGTGCTCCCGCGTCGGCTTGTTCAACGTAGGTCTGGAAGGCCTCGTACTGATCGGGGCGTTCTCGGCCATCGTCGGCAACCATCTAACGGGCAACGTATGGCTTGCCGTTCTGTTTGCTATTTTATGCGTAATGGTTTTCTCGCTGTTGCTCGCTTATATGAGCATTAATTTGAAAGCCAACGTGATCGTTGTCGGTATATCGCTTAACTTTCTGGCAGCGGGATTGACGACGTTCTCGTTAAGAGCGATTTTCAACGTGAAAGGCGCATACTACGATAAGGATATGGTCGGCTTGCCGAAATGGGAAATCCCTGTTCTGAAAGATATCCCTTGGCTCGGCGATGTGCTCTCTGGCCATTCACCGCTTGTCTATCTTTCGATCGTGCTCGTCTTCGCGCTGCAATACTATTTGTTCAAAACCGTTTCCGGCTTCAGGCTGCTGGCGGCAGGCGAAAATCCGACCGCAGCAAGGAGTCTGGGCATCAAAGTATCGCGTATTCAATATGGCGCCATTCTGATGTGCGGCGTGCTTTGCGGTTTGGCCGGCGCCCAGCTGTCGCTTGGTCAAGTGACGATGTTTACGGAAGGGATGACGGCTGGTCGCGGCTTTATCGCCCTTGTGGCGACGATGCTCGGACAATCGAATCCGCTTGGCGTTCTCGGCTCCAGTATGCTGTTCGGCTTTATGGACGCGCTTAGCACAAGGCTGCAAGGCTTCTCGATGCCGGTTCATTTCACGATGATGCTGCCTTATATCGTGACGATTGTTGCTATGTTTTTCTTCAAGGACAAAGGCTATATGCAGGAAGCACGCAAAGCTAACGAAAGCTCGCGTTAATATGGACAGCAGGAAGCGGAGGAATATGCCGTGAACAAAAAAGCAGAACGATTGAAAAAAGCGCCGGTTCGGGTAGCAGAGGTTGCGCCCGAGCTGCAGCATCGCGTGCCGCCTGGACAGACGCTAACCGATCGCTTTCCTATTCTCCATGAGGGGGAAGTGCCGGAATATGATATGGCCGCCTGGACGCTGCGCATATTCGGGGAGGTTGAGCAGGAACGCGAGTTCACGTTCGACCAGCTGATGGCGCTGCCGCAGACGAAGCAAGTGAACGATATTCATTGCGTTACCCGATGGTCCAAGCTGGATACAGAGTGGGAAGGTGTGCGGATCGTCGATCTGCTGTCTTCGCTGGGGGTAAAATCCGAGGCTCAATACGTCATGATTTATGCCGACCAGGATTATGAGGCCAACTTGCCGCTCGCTGATCTGATACGGGACGATGTGATGCTTGCGCACAGCTATGACGGGGAGCCGCTTACGCCGAAGCACGGCTATCCGCTGAGGCTGATCGTACCGCATCTGTATTTCTGGAAAAGCACGAAATGGATTCGCGCAATCGAATTTATGAAGGAAGATCGCCCCGGCTTCTGGGAACGAAATGGCTTCCACAATTATGCTGACCCGTTCCGTGAGCAGCGCTTCTCTGGGGATGCGCTGGACATTCCGGAAGACGAATGGGTCCACAAGGAGTTTGATTAATATGCTATTGTCCATTCTACAAGTTCAATCTGAAGATCTGCCGCCCTACGCAATCGTATGCGGCGACCCGTTCCGGGCCGAGAAAATTGCTTCGAGGCTGGAGAATGTCAGCGAGCTGGCGTTCAGCCGCGAATACCGTACTTTCGTAGGCGAGTATGTAGGCGTTCGTCTGGCGGTTGTCAGCCACGGCGTAGGCTCGCCTGGCGCGGCTGTTTGCTTTGAGGAGCTGATTCGCGGCGGCGTGACGACATTGATTCGCGTCGGAACAGCAGGCTCCTACTCGGCGGATCATCCGGCGGGCAGCCTCATCGTCAGTACGGCGGCGGTCCGCGCCGAAGGCTTGACGACGCAGCTTGTGCCGAACGGCTTTCCTGCTGTCGCTGACAACGAAGTCGTTGCCGCACTTTATGAAGCGGCGCTGGCTGAGGGCGGCATCGTGAAGAAAGGGATTACGGTAACGCTGGACGTCTTCTTCAATGGCGTTGTCGAAGTGCCGCATAAGCAGTATAAAGCGGCCGGCGTGCTTGCAGTCGAGATGGAGATCGCGGCGCTGTTCGTCGTCGCTTCGCTTCGCGGCGTCAGAGCGGGTGCTATTGTTGCATTGGACGGCTACGCCGATTCCGATCTGGCGGCTGAATACGATCCGCATACGAATGTTGTAGCGGACGCGATCGACCGTGAGATTTCTGCGGCGCTTAAAGCGATAGCCAAGCTGGCAGGCTAACATATATAAGGAAGGGCAGTCATGACGGTTATTCTGAGCCAAGCCGTCGCTGGACTGCCCTTTTTTTTGTGCTGTTTAATTAAGTTATCTATATCATAACGCAAAGCTTCCGGTTAAAAATGACAGTTGGCAAAACCGGCCTGCTTTTGTTGTTAGACAGCGAAGGGCTGTGTTATGATTCGATAGTACAATTGAAAAAACACTGCAGCTGCAGGACTGTGCGTCCAGCTAGCGGCAGGAGAGGTTCGCGAACTCCCTCTATAAAAAACTAAGGATGAAACGGAATCTCCTTGGATTCTGTTTTGTTATTTTATGGATGGTTTAGGATTTGTTCGGAGAATCTCTCTCTCAACCAGGGAGGAGATTAAAAGGATGAAGCAGCAACGTAAGCAAGGAAAGGCCGTCGTCGTTTTTAGCGGCGGGCAGGACAGCACGACCTGTCTGTTCTGGGCGCTTGAGCGCTATGAGGAAGTACAGGCAGTTACATTTAATTACGGTCAGCGCCACGCGCTGGAGCTGGAATGCGCAGCGGCAATCGCCGCAGATTTAGGGGTTAAGCATCATGTACTGGATATGTCGCTCTTAAACCAACTGGCGCCCAACGCGCTAACAAGACCGGATATGGCGATTGAGCATGAGGAAGGCGGCTTGCCGACGACGTTCGTCGACGGGAGGAATTTATTGTTTCTCAGCTTTGCGGCTGTTTTGGCGAAGCAAATCGGCGCAAGGTCAATCGTGACGGGTGTCTGCGAGACCGATTTCAGCGGGTATCCGGACTGCCGTGATGTGTTCGTCAAATCATTAAACGTAACGCTAAATCTATCGATGGATTATCCGTTTGTTATTGAAACGCCGCTAATGTGGCTCGATAAGGCGGAGACATGGGCGCTTGCCGACAGTTTGGGCGCTTTCGAGTATGTAAGGGAACGGACGCTTACTTGCTATAATGGCATCATTGCAGACGGTTGCGGCGATTGCCCGGCGTGTAAGCTGCGGCGCCAGGGTCTGGAACGGTTTCTGGATCTCTCTAAGAAAGCCGGTGACAGTTTATGATGCAGCAAATTTATCCGCAAACGCCGCATTCTTACCGCTATGAGTTAAATAAAGATTTACATTTTGCGGCAGCCCATTACATTCCGACGGAGGAAGCGGGCAAATGCGCGCGTATTCATGGACATACGTATTTTGCAAATGTGACGATAGCTGGGAACAGCTTGGATAGTTCCGGCTTTCTCGTCAATTTTTCTCATATAAAGAAGCTGATCCACGACCGGTTCGATCATGGCTTGCTGAATGACCATGACGATTTGTTCGGTTCTCACGTGTCTGGAGAAATGCATGGGGAGGCTTCGTATCCAACTACTGAAGTGGTTGCGCGTACGATTGCCGAAATTGTGCAGGCGCATTTGGACGAAACGGCCAACCGGCCGAAATGCATTCAAATATTTTTACGGGAAACGCCTTCGAGTTATGTCGTTTATCGTCCCGGAGGGACGGAAAGCCATGGCTGAGAAGCGGATACCTGTAATGGAAGTGTTCGGTCCAACCGTGCAGGGGGAAGGCATGGTGATCGGCCAAAAGACCATGTTCGTGCGCACCGCAGGCTGTGATTACAGCTGCTCGTGGTGCGACTCGGCCTTTACATGGGATGGGACGGGCAAAGATTTGATCCGGCAGTTGACCGCAAGCGAGACGATGGCCGAATTACGAAGTATTGGAGGCGCGGCCTTTTCACATGTAACGCTTTCGGGAGGTAACCCGGCTTTACTGCCGCAGTTGGGCGAGCTGGTTCAGCAGCTTCATGCGGAAGGGATTCGGGTCGCAGTCGAGACGCAAGGGAGTAAGTGGCAGCCGTGGCTGCTTGATATTGACGAGGTAACCGTGTCACCTAAGCCGCCTAGCTCGGGCATGAAGACGGATTGGGATAAGCTTGACGATTTGATCGGCAAACTGACGGAGGCGGGACGAGTGTTTAGTCTTAAAGTCGTTGTTTTCGATCAAGCTGATTTGGATTATGCGGCTTTCGTTCATCGGCGTTACCCGCAAGTACCGTTTTATGTCCAGACCGGCAACGACGATTTGTCGGAGACTGACAGCGGCGTGCTGCTCGGCAAGCTGCTGAAACGATACGAATGGCTGATCGAGCAGGTGATGGCCAGCGAACAATTAGTAGCGGTACGCGTGCTGCCGCAGCTTCACGCTTGGGTATGGGGCAATAAGCGCGGCGTGTGAGTGTGTGAAATGAGATGAAGATACAGGCATAGATAGCATGAGAGGAGCGTCATTTAAATGACAGGGAGACAAGAGGAAGAGCTGCAAGGAATAAGCCTGCTAGGCAACCAAGGAACGAAATATCCGTCGCAGTACGCGCCGTCGGTGCTGGAGGCTTTTGATAATAAACATCCGTACCGGGACTATTTCGTCAAGTTTAATTGTCCGGAATTTACTAGTCTTTGCCCGATGACGGGGCAGCCGGATTTTGCAACGATCTATATTTCCTATATACCGGATATTCGGATGGTGGAGAGTAAATCGCTTAAGCTGTACCTGTTCAGCTTTCGCAACCATGGGGATTTTCACGAAGACTGCATCAATATTATCATGAACGATCTCATTGAATTAATGCAGCCCCGCTATATCGAGGTTTGGGGGAAGTTTACGCCTCGCGGCGGCATTTCAATCGATCCATACTGCAATTACGGCAAGCCGGGGACCAAGTACGAGCAAATGGCGGAGCAGCGGCTGTTCAATCACGACCTCTATCCCGAAAAGGTAGATAACCGATAATCGCACAAGAAAATAGCAATGGCTTGGCAAATGTCTAGGAAATCGATGGAAAAAAGGTAGGAACAAATGTCTTGCAAGGCTTTAACACAAGCAATAACTGGCTTCTCTCCGTATACTATATCAGACCATATGGAAAGGAGCCTAGCAAATGTCTTGTCATCCTTGCGATCCATTTTGCCCTACCGTACGAGTATTCGATCCTCCCGTTACAGTAATCAACGACGTATTTCACCCGCAAATCGTTGAAGTTATCCATCAAGTTAACGTCGTGAACCGCCATCATTGCGTTCCGTGCGAGAAGCATATCTATGAATATTCTTTTCACGACGAGAATGTTTCTAACGAAAATAACCATCATCGCAGCCGTAGTCGCAGTCGCAATCGCAGCAATAATACTAATCGCAGTAATCGAAGCAATCGTACTTCTAACAGAAGCAGAAGCAGAAGCAGAAGCAGAAGCAGAGGCAGACTGTCCGGTGTTACGAAAGCGAAAGCTTCGCACAAAAAATCTAAATAATCTATCCGGATCATTTCTGGATTGAAACGAATGGGAGACACCCGTCGCACTCAACTTGAGCTGGCGACGGGTTTTTTTTAAGCCTTTAGGGAGAGATTAAAGATTAGTGGTTGTTGCCGGACGAATTTCCTTTTTTGTCGGAAGTTTTCGTCTGCGTGTTTTTATTTGCGTGTCCTTGCTGCTTGGCCATGATCGGTATCGCCTCCAATCTTTGACGGTTGGGAGTAGCATCCCATATTATTTCGCTGGCAGAGGCTGTTTATGCTGAGACGTCTTATTTGATTAGTGTGAATCTAGTGGCTGTCTACGGGGAGGGGGCCACTTTCCGAAAATGATATTTTAGAGCGGGGGACTTGTGGCTGTGGGAAATGCTGTTGAGTGTTGAGAATCAGGTCCAAACATAGAATCAGTGTATGGCAGGAAAGTAGAGAACAGCAAAAGGTGATGGGAGAGGGAAGGGCAGAGGTAAATGTAAAGGTAAAGGTACTCTGGGAAAGTAGAGTATTCGCTTGTAAAACCGCTTTCTACTGCAATCTTCGATTAGAATGGAGCGATTGGACTTAACAGCGAGCGGCGGAAGGGCTCTCTGCGTGCCCCGGAATGTTTCCCCTCGCTTGTAGCTAGGCCGCTGATTTCGATTTTAAGCCGAAACATGCTCCCAAGCGGGGATTCGGCCTGATTATATGCGAAAAATCATACATAATTTGTGCTCAAGCGGGAATTTGGGCGATTATATGCGAAAAATCATACATAATTCGCTCTAAAAATGGAATTTGGAAAATTATATATGAAAAATCATACATAATTTGCGCTATAGCTTCAATCTGGCTAAATTATGTGTGAAAAATCATACATATTATACGCTTAAGAAGGATCTGGCTGAGCGCAACCTCTACAATAGATACTAGGGTAACCGAGTGTAAAGATAGCGTTTTCTTCTTGTTTGGTATACAAATATAGGGTATGATTTCAATATTATACTCCGGTCGGTCTGCCCTTTGGAGCTGACGTCGCCGGTACAGCGAGGTAGCGATGTTGAAGGCTGAAACGATACATCATGCAACAGCGAATACGGATGAATTGTGCCGCAATACACGAATAGGCGCTAAATATCAGATTAAGAGAATGATCCATCAAAGCGAGCTGTCGATCGTTTACAAGGCAAGGGAGACGGATACGGGGGAGACGAAGCTCATTAAAGAGTTTTTCCCTCGCAGCTTGGCGAAGCGCGGACAGGATCGTTCCTCGGTTATTGTGCGCAAGCTGCAGGGCGAAGCGTTTGCGGAGCTTAAGCTGCTTTTCGAATGCGAGGCTGCCGCTCTCAAGGAGCTGAACCATCCTGGCATTATTGCCTATTCTGATTATATCGAGATGAACGGAACGGCTTATATTGTAATGGAATATTGCAAAGGCATCACGCTGGAGCAGTATATTAAACAGTCAGAAGACAACGTCTCTCCAGTTAAAATTGCGGCTATCCTGCGTACCGTAGTGGATGCGTTGGCCCATGTTCATGAGCGCGGTTTTCTGCACCGCGATATTAAGCCTGCCAATATTATGGTGGAACCAGCTACCGGTGCGACGAAGTTGATCGATTTTGGTTCGGCGATTCCAAGCGGAAGCTTGGACAAGCAAGCGATATTGACGTCAACCGGCTACTCGCCGCTGGAGTTTTATTCCGAGACGTCGCGGCAAGGTGTTGCGTCCGATATTTACAGCTTGGCGGCTACGGTTTATTTTGCATATGCTGGTCAGGCTCCCGTCGATGTGAAAAGGCGATTGTTTGAGGATGAATTGACAATGCTTCGTTCCCGCAACCGACAGGCAGGGTTCTTTCTAAGCCGAATCGTTCATTGGGGATTGCGGATGTCACCGAAGCAGCGCTGCGGTTCGCTCCGCTGGTTTGAAGCGGGTTTGCGCTGGGAAGGGCTGACGGGCGGCTGGAGAAAAGGTTAAGCAAACAGCAACAGGCCCACGGTACGGGAAGGCTGGAATAAACATAGCAGCAACAGGCACGGTCGTAGGAGACGGCAGGAAAAATAGAGTGGAAACAGACGCTCCGTGCCGCAAGGTTGGAAGAAACATTGCAGCAACAGGCAGTCGTACGGGAAGGCTGGAATAAACATAGCAGTGACAGGCACAGTCGTACGGGACGGCAGGAATAAATAGAACAGTGACAGGCTACGGTAAGGCAGGTAGAAGCATAACAGCAACAAGCACGTCGTACGGCAAAGCTGCAAAAGATAAACAGCAACATTCACGCCATAAAAGCAAAAACATAAAAACAGGGGCTGTCTCTCAGGTCATTAGACCTAGGAGACAGCCCCTGTTTTCGTTATTCGGGCCTTGTGAAAATGTTGGACGACGGCTTGATCGGCTTGTAGCGGAGCTCAAGCTCCGTCACGCCATCCTCGAACGTAATGTAAAGCTTGTCCCCGTACTGCATCAGCTCTGCGCGATTTTTGCGCAAAAGCGTTTTGCCGCGAACGAGGGTGGAACGGGAATCGTTCCTCACGTAAAGCGTCTCCTTCTTGCCAGCGTGAAAAGAGATTCGCGCCGCTTCCGGCAGAGGCTCGTTAATCTGCAAAGCCCGGAATAACTGCAACAGTGTCACCGTGTGCTTCGGAAATGAGGTTAACGGCCAATAGGTGACCGGCACTTCATTGCCGCTTGCCGTATTCAGAAAGTACCCTTCAAGCCTGCCTGCGAATGCAGGCTTGGGCTTCAGAACATAGAAGAGGGCGGCGCCGATCAGAATAAAACCTAGAACGATTAGACCGGTGCGGATAACCGGAGTCCAACCGGAATGAACTTGAACGACAAGCTCTCGGGTAAAGCTGCCCCCTTCGGGGTCTACGGCGCGAATTTGAATGCTTGCGCTGCCGGTTTTAACAAGCGCAAGGGAAAGCGAATCGTTGGCGATGCTGGATTTCACCGCCTTGCCACTGGAATCTGGCAGTATTTCGTAAGTCAAGGAATCGTTGTTCGGATCGGTGAACAATTCATTCAGCTTGATTGTTGCCGTTTTATCTTCTTTTTTTACAGTCATGCTGTCGGGTGCGCTTCCTTTGACGGGAGGCAAATTGCCGAGTTCCAGCTTGCCCCCTGGCAGGATGCGATAGAAATCGCTGCCTTCAACCCGGACGCTCCAGCTGTAAGCAGCGGATTCGGGGAAGGTGTACTCGGCTTCCAGCTTGCCGTCCCGGTAGGCCATCTCTGTCAGAGCGCTTTGACCGTTCTTGTCATTGACGACAGTGAGAACCGCTTTAACCTGCCCATAGACATCGCCATCTTTTAAAGGCGAACCGTCCGGCAGCAGCAGCTGTGCTTCGAAACGGGTAGGCTGCCCTTTTATCGCAGCGGCATTGGCAGCAGCAGCATCCTTGGAAGGAACTAGAGCCGCCAGTCCATGAAATTCGTAGTTGGATAAAATATAGATTTTGACCAAATCGCCGGAAGTGCCGCGGAATTTCATGTTGAATTTGCCCTTCTCCGGGGAAGCAATTTTCAGGATCGTATATTTATTGGAATTGTACATCCGCACGTTGGTGGATTGATAGAATAGCTGCGTTTCGGCAATCGGATGTTCCGAGATAAGGATGACGTTGGCTTCGCTCATGCTGCCGTTGGTTACGCTAACCGGTATTTCCTGCAAAGCGCCCGATGCAGTCAATGCGGCTACCGGTACTAATATCGATTGCGCCTGATCGGCGTAAATTTGATTGAATAGCTCAGGCAAATCCTCTGCGCTGCTCGTCATATACGACTTGCCGCCGGTCTCGGCGGCGATTCGCGCCAGCTCTTTCTCGTTGACGGTGCCGTCGTGATTCAGGCCAATCGTATAGATCGGGAATTTCTTCTTCTTCGCGAGCGCAATTGCAGACGATACGTCCTTGTCAGAATCACGATTTGTTCGCTTGGAATTAGAGCCGATGTCAGTCGCGCCGTCCGAGAGCAGTACGACATAAGAGCGGCTGCCCTCCCGCTGCTGCTCGGCCAGCATATTCGTCCCCTTCAACAACCCCAGCCCCACATCGGTCGAGCCCCGACGGCGCAGCGACTCCAGATCGGATTTCAGCCGGTTGCGCTTGTCCTTCACGGAAATATCGGTTAGCGGCTGAGCGGCCACAATGCTGTGATTGTAAGCGACATAACCGATCCGGGTTCGATCTGCCTCACTCATATCCATCAGCATATGAATCACTTCCGCTGACGTGTTGTCGGGATCGGTCGTCGTCATCGAGTAGCTGGTATCCAGTACAAACATCGTATCGAAACGCGGTGCGGGAGGGGGAGCTTCCGCCGCTGTAACGGGAGACGCTGCAGCGAATGCGCTTAATAAAGTGATAGAAAGTATAGAAGTTATTGCTAATAGTTTAATCATATATATTTTCATAAATTATAGTCATTTCCTTTCAAAAATCGCGATATATATTGATTTTAATGGTTTATATGGGACGAGATGTTTATCTCTCTTCTTAAGTTCTAGGACGATGTTCATACAGATAGATAAATACGCTTAGGACGTTCTAGACATTCCGCTATGAATATCGTCGGAAAAAAGGGAGGAAAAAGTAATAGATTGTAAGAAAAAGAGGTCTTTTGGTCTATAAGCTACTTAAAAATGAGAAAAAAGGCTCGGATTGAAATTATTGACAAGGAAATATATGACTGTTTAAGATAATCCATGAACTACTTATAATTTGTAAGTTTTTGTATTTTAATTTTGCAATGATAGAAAGGAGGGGCGTGCCACTGTAAGCGCTAGGCTACCTAGTTCTATATTCACAGCAGCCTTGCGATGCAGCTTGCCGCCATGCCGAATGGACATTATTAACCAGACGAACCGCACGATTCTGTTCGAGGAAATCAATCCGGAGAAATTGGATTTGATTACGCTCGTAGGCGACGTGAAGGGCATCGACAGCTTAAGCGACGACAAAATCAAAGAAATTAACAAACAATTGCTGGTCCGCAGCTTCGACGAGTTTCTCGACAAATTTTCGCCAAGCGTATACTCGTTTTTCAACGCTGCCAATCAAAAGGTCGTTTATGCGTTGAAGAGACCGGAAGGCCTTTCGGAGGACGCGGTTTCGGAAATTAAAATCGATCAGCATAATGATTTTCTGAAAATGCTGTTCACCCTCATCGATACGAAAAGAAGCCAGGGCATCTCGAATGTCGATTTCAAATTCGAGCATCTGCTCGATATGATTTCCCCGAAAAAGGTGATGGACGATATTCGTCAGGTTCGGAAGGAAATCCACTATCTGTACGGTCAATACGAGAAGCTGGACGAGGGCGATCCGAAGAAGCTCGACATGGGGGATAAGCTCAACGTTCTGTTCGAGGAAGCGAGCAAAAATTACAACAACGTAATGGCTATGCTGCCGCTGGCGATCGAGGATATCAAGACGAGATTGCTGCTTGGCGGCTCGCAGGAGGAGAATCGGGCGGAAGCCGTGCAAATCGGCATGCTGACCATCGGCGAGAGCGGCGAGCTGAAAATTATCGAAGCGCCGAAAAGCGACAGCACAGAGCTGATGCTGCTGGACGACCAAGCGGGCAGCGGCCTGCCGGAAGTATTCGCGGACGATTACGGCTCGATTACGGAGACGCCTTCCCCGTACGTGAAGGACTTGGTTGTGCGCACTTTCTCGCCGCTGCCTGCCGTTCAGAATGAGATCGACACAGCGACGGAAGTGAGCAATTACAACACGTACCTCGAGTTTTATAAAAACGCGAAGGACGATTTCGTCAAAACGGTTAAACCGCTCGTGGAGAAAATTTTGGGCGTCAAAATGTTCTTCGATCAATACGCGAGCAAAAACAAGGGAATGGCGCCGACGCTGCTCATTACGAACAGCAAGCTTGACATGACCGTGAAAAGCGGAAATATTCCGCGGCTCGAGACGTACCTGAACACTGTCAACGCTAAAAACGATTTCAGCGATGCGATTTGGTACGGGATCGTGCCTTCGGTCGAGCTGGAAACGGCCGGCAAGGTAAAGGTGTCGCGCGAGCGCTTCAAAGGCAACGAGAAGTTGGTGAAGGAAGACGGCAACAGCATGGAGTCGCTTTCGATGCTGCTTCAGGTCGTCAGCGAGTACAAGGTGCAGGTGTTCTTCAGCTTCGAGTCCGGCGAGGAGACAACGTTCAGCAGCATCGCTACGGCGGGCATCGACAAATATGTCGATAAATGCTCCGTGCTCGTCCGTAAGGGCTTCAGCGAGTTCGCCATTCCTTGTGTGCCGAACTTCACCATCATTCCGAAGGACAAGTCGGGCGTCGTCATCGACAGCCGGATGCTGCAGACCGAATACGGCGTGCAGCTGTCTCAGGAAAAGGAAGACATCTTGAAGCTGTGGATCGAGGGCGTTTATGTCGGAGCTTCCTATGTTGCGGCAGGTATCGTGGCGGCCTACCAATGTCCGGAATATTTGCGCGAGCAGTTCAAGACGGTCAGCAAAGATTATCCGGGCGTGCGTTTCGACATCGAAGCGGGCGACAACGCCTTGCGCGTCGTCACGTCGATGGCGAAAGAAATTTCGGGCTTCACGAACAACATCAAGGATTCGATCAACCGGAAAAACTTCGGCTTCGTATTCTCCTCGGAGAACGCTCAGCTGCAGGACAAAGACATCCGCCGCATCACGGTGTACAAAGCGAGAAGCCTCGCGATGTCGGAGGACGGCTTCGATTCGATCTACAAAACGCTGGTCAGCACGTATATCGAACGCATTCTGCGTTTCCAGACGGGCGACTTCAAGCACGAGAACATCGTCAAGTTTTTCAGCAACAATCCGAGCAGCCAGAAGAGCAAGTGGCTTGGCGCGCGCGGATATATCAACTCCATCATTCAAGACGGGGACGATATGAGCTACGTCATCGACGAGAAAAGCAATCTTTGCCACATTGATCTCGTGTACAACGGCAACGTGAAAAATCTCGAGGTCATGATTACGAAAGGGACGACGCCGGTTAAGGCGTAAGCTCCCGTCATTAGCGGTTGTTAAAGGCGAGGCGCCAACCGGCGTCTTCCTTTCAACATAAATAGTACCCGGCCGCTTGCGGCCGAAAACATTCGAGGAGGCATTTGCTATGGGATTCAGATTGAAAGTAGAAGGCGCAGAAACGATTGAGCTTGGCTTGGACAACATTCAGAAGGTGAAGTACGACACGGATACGCCGGACGATTCCAATGCGCGTTCCACAGATGTTGGCGCTACGCTGCGCCTTAGCGGCAAAATCATTACAGCTACGGACGGCGACAGCGCTGACGATACGCTTAAGCTTGCCAACTGGTCGCTTGTACCGGCAGAAAAAGCGGATGCTTATCGTAAAGTAACGCTGGAAGTGATCGCGGCCGATCAAGTCGTGCGCAAAATTTACTTCCCGAATGCGTTCGTGGTTGATTACACCGAGGAATTCGGCGACACGGAAGGCGTAGGCACGTTCTCTCTGTACATCAAGCAGAAGAAGGACAAGACCGAGCAAACGAAAATTGAAGGCGGCTATGCTGTTTAACGGCTGACGGCTAATGAATGAACGGACGGAGTGCCTTGCAACAAGGCGCTCTGTCCTCTCTATACCCATTCCAACGCAAAGAGTTGATTTCGAACGATGGCTACCTATTACGATATTTTGGACATTTCGCGGCAGGCGACGCCTGACCAAGTTAAGCAAGCCTACCGAAAGCTCGCCAAGCGGTATCATCCCGATGTTAATGGCGGCAGCCGAGAGGCGGAGAAGCAATTTAAAGAAGTGCAGGAAGCCTACGAAACACTGAGCGATCCGGGTAAAAGAAGCGCTTATGACGAACGTCTGGCTGCCGGAGGGCAGCGTGCATCAGAAGGCGGACCGCAAAAGACGGGAAGAGCGGATCATGCCGCCGCTGGAGCGGGTAAAAAGGCCGGCGTCGATTTTGACATGAATCAAATGTCGCAGCAGTTCGAGCAGTTCTTCGGTTTTCAACCGAAAAACAAAGCGGACGAAAGCGGCAAACCGCAGAGCAAGAAGAGCAATCCGCTCGATACGACCGATTTGTTCAATCGTTTTTTCGGCAAATAAGGAGTGAGCTATGGGATGACGGTGCAGGCGACGGCGGAGAAGAGCTATGACGAAGAGAACAGACGAGGCAAGTCGAAAGGGATTGTCGTTATCGACATTCTGATAGTATTAACGGCGCTAGAGGCGCTGTACTATGTTTTTTTGATCAATACCGAGAAATGGATCATGTGGGGAGCCGCTATTGCCGCGTTAATGACATTGGCGGTGTGGTTGACAGTCAAGCAAAGGAAGCGAAACGGATTTAAACGCAAGAAGGAACCGATTGCAAAGCTCGTGCTGCTGGACGAAGAGGGCGAGCGAATGAAGGAATGGTACATAAGCGGGGAAACGTCCTTGCTGATCGGCAAAAGCTCAGGCCGCAGCGAGGTTGACATAGACTTGTCTGATGCGGAGTACGCATCGATTATCAGTCCCCAGCATGCTGTGCTCAATTGCGCGAAGGGCGTGTGGTACGTCGAGGATCTGGATTCCCGCAACGGCGTCGGCCTCAGAAAGTTTAACCGCAGCGCGGTTGCCAGGCTGGACAATGAGCAGCCGTACAGGCTGGATGCGGGCGATTTGCTCCTGATCGCGAACACAAGATTGCTGGTGAAATAATAACTATGAATTTGCCGCGAATCGCCGTTTTACAGGCGAGGACGCTCAAATAGATGGAGGATCGAACAGATGAGTTTAACGAGATGCCCGAACGGCCATATGTTCAGTACCCGGAAGCATGGTCAAATTTGCCCGTATTGCAGCTCCAGCGTAGAATCGCAACCTACAAAGGGCGACAGGAGACCAATAGCGCAGCCGGAAGAGGATGAGAAGACGATGCCTTATCTGGGCGAAACGAAAGGAATCGATCCGGTAACCGGCTGGCTCGTCTGCATTGAAGGTCCTCAGTTAGGCCAAGATTACCGCATTATGGCGGAGAAAAATTTCATCGGCCGTTCGGAGGAAATGCATATTCGCATCATCGGAGACAATTCCGTTTCCCGCCGCAATCATGCAGTGATCGTCTACGATCCGAAGAAACGCAATTTTTACTTGCTCCCGGGCGACGCATCGGGGCTTGCCTACCATAACAATGAAGCGGTCTATTCCCCGGTCGAGTTGACTGCCTATGACGTGGTGCAGCTGGGAAGAAGCAAATTTATATTCATCCCGCTCTGCGGCGCGCATTTTGAATGGGAAGACAGCGGGGCGTAACGGGATGCTGCGCATGATAGTCCAACTGCATCCGGTTGTTATTATGCTCGCGTTTGTGGCTGTGATCGTCCTATTGCTGGCGGTTCGCCGGCGTTTGGCCAGGGGAGGCCTCGCCGCGGTGCCGCCTCCCGCCGTACAGATCGGGAACGGGCAGACGATCGGCGCAAGGGAGGAGCAGGACGATTACTTTGCATCGGCGGAGACGCCGGTCGGGACGATCGCCGTTCTGGCCGACGGCATCAGCGGGCTGGCGAACGGGAGAACGGCAAGCACGACGGCGGTATCCACGTTCATTAGGCAGTACATGAATGTGAACAGCGAAAGGGAAATCGCAGCATTTATGGCTCAGGCCGCGAGGCAGGCCAACCGCGACATTATTAACCGGCTAGGCGGGGTTAGCGGAGGAACGACAGCCGTTGCGGCCGTCGTCTGCGGTGATTCCCTCTATTGGGGAGCTGTAGGCGACAGCGTGATCTTCGTCTATCGGAAGGGCGATTTTATACCGGTGAATCGGAAGCATATATTGGCTACGGTATTGGAGGAGCGCTGTATTTCCGGGGAAATTACGGCGGAGCAGGCGCGAGACAATCCGATGCGCAAGCGGCTGGTTAATTATTTGGGCTATGAAAGCTTCGAAAGCATGGACATCGGCGAGGAGCCGTTCCGCTTGAAGCCGAAGGATAGAGTGCTGTTGTGCAGCGACGGGCTGTACAACGGCTTGACGGAAATCGAGATGGAAGAGGTGCTCGGCAAAACAATACCGCCGTATGAAGCGGCGGAGCTGCTCATTGAAGCGATCGAGCGCAAGCGGTTGAAAAATCAGGATAATGCGACGATCGTTATTTTGGAGCCGGCCTTGTAGCAGGCATGGAAAGACGCCAAGCGCTCGGCAAGCAAGCGGAGGTCAAGGATGAGAAAGGACAACAGCAGCTTTAAGACGGAGTTCCTGTCCGAAGCAGGCAGTTTCATGGAAAACAGAGATTACTTCGCTTTCGTGGAGCTGGACGATATGGCTTGTTGGGTTGCTGCGGACGGCTGCGACATGGACAGCGAGGCGAACAGCGCGGAGATGGCGGTGCAGTGCGTGCTCGAAAACTTCTCGGGACAGCCGACTCTGTCGCGAAGGAAGCTGAAGGAATATGTGCTTGAAGCGCATGAATGGCTTCGGTACGAGAGCCGCCGCGTCCGTCTCAAAGCGAGTCTCATCGTCATCGCTACGGATTATACGCGTATCGTCTGGGCAGTCGCCGGCAATGCCCGGATGTACCATTTCCGGGGAGGACGGCTTCTGGCGCGAAGCAAGGACACTTCGCTGGCGCAGGCGATGGCCGATCGGGGCAGTCTCTCGGACAGCGCCGTCGACCGGCATGAGGAGCGTCATAATTTGCTGCAATATTTGGGCAATCCGGAGGGCTGCCAGCCGTTTATTTCCCGCAAAACCGCATTGGCGGACGGGGATATTCTGCTGCTGGCAACCCCTGGCCTGTGGGAGAACGCAGATGTACCGGAGATGCTCGACGCGGTCGAGGAGGCAAAGGAGCCGTCCGTGCTGGTTGATTTGTTGGAGGAAGTGATGCTGAGCAAGCAGCAGGCAGCGGTCGGCAATTATACGGCGGCAGCCATATATGCGGACAAGGTGTACAAGGAAGACAAGAAGAAGCTCAGCAAATGGATGAAGCGAATTGCGTTGGTGATGATTCCGGTCATCATTGCGGGCGGCATGATGCTTTACTTCAAAGGCCGCGCCGCCGCAAGAATGGCGGAAAGCGTCGTCAATATGCAGGAGTACGGCAGCAACGGAGACGCCTACGTCGAGGAGCAAAATTACGAGCAAGCGATGAAATCGTACAGCGAAGCGCGCAACGAGGCGAAGAAGGTGAAGGATAAGCTGCACGTTGCGCTATACGGGCGAAGCTATAAGAAAGCGGAGCTGATCGTCGCCGGAGACAACTTTTTGCGCGACGGCAAATACGACAAGGCGCTGGCGCAATATCGCAAAGCGAAGGAAGAGACGAAGGGCGACGACAAGTACGATGCGCAAGAGCTCGACAGGCGAATTGCGAGCATCGATGAATATATCCGAATCGGAGAAACGGTTAAGAAGGCGGATTTGCAGGCGGAATCGCAAGATTACGAGGCAGCTCTGCTCTTGTATAAGGAGGCTCATAAAGCTGCCCTTCTTGTCTCTTACGCAGGCGTGAAAGATATCAAGACGAAGCTGGACCAGATGGAAGCGAAGATTGCCGAGCTGAATAAGGAGATTAAGAAGCTTCAGGCCGAATCGCTGGAGAAGCAAGGCGATCGCAGCCTGGCGGCGGGCCAATACGAGGCGGCGATTGACGCTTATGCGGAAGCGCAGGCGGTCTATCAAGAGATTGGTTTGCTAGAGCCGGTGCTCAAGCTTGAGCGGAGCATTGCGAAAGCGGATGGGAAGCTGAATCCAATCCCGCCAACCGTGCCCCAGACTCCGAGCGCTGGAAACTTCGAGCCGCCGAGTACGAGTGCCGGCCTAGCTGGTCAAGAGACTGGCGCGGGCAGAGCTTCGTCCGATGCCGGTTCGGCAAATGCCGATCCTGATCCTGATGATGTGCTCGATACGGGTACGAATGCGGATGCGGATGCGGATGTGGTAGATGCAGGCGGCAACGCGTAAACGAGTCGAGCGGAGAGAGAGGGGAAGTCACCGATGAAGGATATCGTAGCGGATCGGCTCAGCCGAATGGAGGATTTGGAGCAGCGCAAGCTGTTGAAGCAGCTGATGAACGGCCTGTTCAACGGGATCGTCGAGTATCAGGAGCAAATGAATGAGACGCTGGAGCGGAGAATATTCGAGGAGCTGGAGGATGACGAGGACAAGCATGATATTTTCGCGACCGTATGCCGGCGCGACGATATCGATCCGATTCATGACTTCCTCTACCCGATGCTCCCAGAGGACGCGGCGCCGCCGGTTATCGAGCTGAACCGGATCATTCAATGTCTGGGCCAAGGCGAGGAGATGAGGCTGCATACGCTGTTCATGCAATGCAGCCATTCGCAGTTGAACAAACTGCTTGCCGGCAAACGGACATTTCGCGGCGTGCTGGAGACGACGGGCGGCGCTTGCGCGATTGAGGTTCGGGTTGCGCGGAGCAGCCGGTATACGGCGCAGATCGAGCGGTTATACGATGTTTTTCAGCAAAACGGGGTGCCGTGGAAAACGGTCAATCATCCGTATGCCTACAAATTCGTCGATCTGATTCTGACTGGCAGCGACCGGATTCCGGAATCGTCCGAGGAGGTGCTGGAGCTCCGCATCGATCTCGAGCATTATGATCGCTTTAAGAGAAACGATATTGTGCCGCTGTGGAATATTGAGCGTTTGGAGCTGAAGAACAGCGGCTTTCCGGTGCCGGCGGCCGACCGAATCAATTTCGAGCATGTCATGTCGCTGCGCAAAACGGGTGCAAGCCACGGCTATCTCGTCGACGGAGACGAGGAAAATATACGTTACATTAAACGATCCGCAGATGAACTGACCGTTGTCAGTCCGCAGGAGCGCTCTGGCGTATGGAATGTCTGG
This sequence comes from Paenibacillus sp. NPDC058071, assembly GCF_042885235.1. Lineage (NCBI taxonomy): Bacteria > Bacillati > Bacillota > Bacilli > Caryophanales > Paenibacillaceae > Paenibacillus > Paenibacillus sp. NPDC058071. The sequence goes on along the minus strand of NZ_JBHVSK010000023.1, from coordinate 69,158 downwards.
AAGCTGACGCAGCCGGGGCTAACCCCGTTGAGCAAGGTCGGCTATCCGCTTTATTCGAACCGGCGCAAGGAGGGCTTCATCGGCAAGTATGCGCGAAAGCAGGCAGCGGTCGTCCGTGCGACGGGCGAATTGATGCGGGTCGTCCATTCCTTCGAAGCGGCGGAGGTGCTGGAGCTGGCTGCCGCAGCGGTGGATCATGCTCCCGCCGGCGCGACGGCAGGCCCTTCAGGTTCCGGCGCAACGTATGGCATGAATCCGTTTATTAGCGACAATATCCGTTCAGAGGCAGGGAAGAAGCGGTTGAAGCTGACTTTTCGTCCGAGGGGCGCAAGCGGGGAGCATGATTATTTGTTATCCGATCTGATGAGCTTCCTCGTATCAGAAATCCAGATGTATTTTCCGGAATACAGATGCGAAGGGGAATGGGCTTGAATTACGTTTGGGATTTGACGATCAAGGCGGAGCGAACGGGCAGAGAGAAGAAAACGATGTATTTCGTTCCGGCAAAGGTATATTCGCCTTACATGGAGCTGAGCCTTGTCGACCTTAACGCAGTCCGGATCGAACGGGAAATCGAGGTGAATCCGTACTATCGGTTTTACGATATTTTCCGTGATATGTTCACTCCGGACAATGAGGAATATGCCGAGCTGCGAGCCGCTTTGTTCGATATTATGATGCATTTCTTGACGGACATCGACCGAATGCAGGGGATGAACCGGCGGGAGTATTACATCCGGTTCGTACTGAAGGACATGGAAGACGGGCTGTTCGGCGAGGATGTAAGGCGGGGGCTGGCTCTGTTCGACCGCGAGGAGCGGGAGATTATCGCGGCTAATGTGCTGCGGCTGTATGAGACGGGCGAAGCCGTTTATTTGCTGAAGGATACGATGAGAAAGCTGTTCCGCCGCTCTACGATTTATGTCAATTGCGAAGAGAAGGACGAGCTCGTCTTCTATGTCGGGCAAAAGGAGTCGCCGGAGACGAAAGCGAGAATCGAGCTTGTGCGAAGTATTTTCCTGCCGATCCGGTTCGATACGGAAATTTATTGGGAGTATCATTTCGGCATTCAAGGCTATGAGGAGACGATGCAAATCGATCGAATCGCCTTGTATTAAGCGGGAAAGGAGGGGGAGCGACAGTGCGCGGATATACCTACAAAATACATAAACCCGGCGCCGATTGGCAAGGGCGCAGCGGCGGACAGCAGGCAGCCGAAGAAAGCGGCTGGCCCGGAGGCGGCAGCGCTCTGACAGCCGATTCCGGCTCCAGGCGATACGGATTGGATGAGCTGGAAGCGATGACCTTGCACCAGCTTCGCCGTATTTGCCATGAGGAGCGTCTTGTCAAAGGCGTCGTCGAGGCGCAGGATCGCGGCGAGCTGATCCGGACGATCATGAAGTACCGCGGAGCCAGCAACCGCCTGTTCATTAGCGCGCCAAGGGAAGGCGGCGCCAAGCGAATCGAAGAGGCTTTGCACCGCTATCTCAACAGCCCCCAGCTTGGCGCCGAATCGATTCAGGTACCGGCGAAGCTGACGCTGTATGCCGGACTCCGGCTGGACGGAAGTGACGGTTATATGGTGCATACGGGTTCGGCAGCCGGTCTTGGCGAGTCGAATGTGCTGATCGTCAATGAGCGGGACGAGCTTTGCGGCATTATGAATCTCGTACAGGACGAATTGAAACCAGGCCGTTACGAGCTTCACGCGGATAAACAAACCGAGCTTAAGAGGACGTCGAATCGGAATTACAGCTTGCTCTTCTTTCGCAAGCAGGATTCGGAGTATTTATATAAAGCGTACTACAGCGAGAGGCCAATGCCGCCGACTAATTTGCATTACTGGCGGCTGCCGGTAGCCGAGCTCGATATTCGCGAGCTAGAGGAGACAGAAGCGGTGCTGGCCATCGACTTCGGCACCTCCAACACGACGGCGGGTGCGTATCTCGATCACGGCTATATTTCCTCGCCGAATCGTCATGACGTTCAGAACGGCAGCTTGAAGCTTGGCGCGATCAATTATGTGTCTTTCGCCGACGGAAACGGCGGTTGGATTGAAATGCTGCCGACGGCGATCGGCGTGACGGATTGCTCCGACCCTTCGGCTATCGAATATTGTTTCGGCGACGAGGCGCTGCGCCAATTGAAGAAAAACGGCTACGCCAGCCGCGCATCCGTCTTCCTAGGCATGAAGCGATGGGTGAACGGCGTCGGCAAGCGGGAGGAACTGACCGATATTCACGGAAATACAGCGACCGTGAAGCGCGGCGATATTATCCGGGCGTATTTGCTGCATGTCATCGAAACGGCTCAGCATCGGTTCAAATGCCGCTTCCAGCAGCTGCATTTTACGGCGCCAGTAAAGCTGAAGGAAGCGTTCATGGACATGTTCGCCGATATTTTGCCGGAGTACGCCATTGATCGGGAGCATGCGATTGACGAAGGAATGGCGGTGCTGTACAACACGATCGCCGATCAAATTGAGCAAAATCGCTATGTGGATGGGGAACTGTACGACGCTCTCATTATCGATTGTGGCGGCGGCACGACCGATTTGTCCTCCTGCCGGTTTCGAATCGAGGAGGGGCGTATCTCCTACAAGATCGACATCCGCACTGCCTATGAGAACGGCGATACCCGTTTCGGAGGCAATAATTTGACCTACCGGGTGATGCAATACATGAAGATCGTCTTCGCCGATTATTACGCGGGAAGCCGCTCAGGCGGCGATATCGACGAGCTGATCGGCGTGGCCGGTGCTGATCTGTTCCGTCACGTGGATGAGCATGGGGCGGATGATGTTTATCGGCTGCTGGATGAGCGATACGCCGAAGCGGAGCGGGTTCTGCCGACGCGGTTCCAGGCGTACGAGAATCGGACGGGAGACGAATATTGGCGAGTTCGCCGCAATTTCTACTTCATGTGGGAGCTGGCTGAGGCGATGAAGGTAGCGTTCTTCCGCCGGACAGGCATTGTTCGCCGAATATTCCAGGCGGAAGGGCGTTCCCGAGGCTCGGATACGGCGGACAATGATCTGCATGTTACGCCGGTTGAGCGGTGGACGCTGTCGTTGCGAGGAGCCGACGGGCGGTTGGCTGATCGCCATGACAGTCCTGAGGTTGTGTTCACGGTCAATGAGATGAACAAGCTGCTGAAGTCGGATATTTACGCTGTCATCAGCAAATTTCTCGATCCTTTTTATGTCGACGGACGAATTCAGCAGTACCGCATATTGAAGCTGACCGGTCAATCCTGCCGGATCGACGTCTTCCGCGAGGCATTGAAGGAATTCGTGCCGGGAAGAAGCATCGAGTTCAAGCAGCGGACGGAAGACGCGGGCAAGGTGCCGGATTTGAAGCTGAGCTGTCTGCGCGGGGCGATCCGGTACATGACTGCCCGCAAGCTGGGGCAGATCGAAGCTGCGATCACGCGAATCGCGCCTGTCGTTCCATTCACCGTAACGGCCTACACGCATCATGGGCGGGAAAAGGTGCTGATCAGCAGCATGGAGCAGCTGAGCGACATGCGCGGCGGCGTGTCGAGGCCCATGGCCGTTGCCGAGGTTGAATTTTATTTGCAGGGCGGAGATGACCGCATGCTTCGCAAATATGTGTACAAGAATGACGCGAGCAGCTACAAGCCGGTACTGTATGAGGAGATCGCCGCCATGTACGGCGAGCAAATTCCGCAGGAGGAGACGGATACCATTCTGAACGGGGAGGCCAAGTTTTTCGTCGTGACCAGCGGCAGCGGGTGGGGCTTCTATATCGTGCCCGTCGCCCGTGAGAATGAGCAGCTGCGGCTCGGCGAGAAGCGATTGTTTACGTTCGAGGACGACCTGTCTGAGCTGGACTTTTTCGACGGAATGAAATAGAGAGGAGGCTGCATTCATGTTCACCGATCGGTATCCGAGTTTTACGAAGGGACGGATTCTGAAGACGGAGATGCTGGACAGCTTGCGGGATTATCCCCGTCATATGCTCGATATCCATTATGCCTCCCATTCAGACGGAGTGATAACCGGCGCTGACGTTACGGTTCGAGGAGACGTTCTGACGATCAGCCGTGGAATCGTGAAATACGGCGGACGGCTGTACAGCATGGAGCAGGAGGCGGAGCTGCCCTATACGTCCACGGGCAAGGAAACGCTCATTAAAGTTCGATTTCCTGAGGAGCCGGTCTTGCGCAGTGATATGACGGCGTATACGGCAGAGCTTGTGCTGGACGAGGAGACCGCCGTGCACAAGGGCGAGCTGGAGCTTGGCCGCTTCAAGCTTAAGCAAGGAGCGCGACTTCGAGCGGACTATGAAAGCTTCCGCGATCTGATGACCGAGTACAATACGCTGCAATTTGTTCATGTCCGTTATTCCGCGTTTGGCGAGAGCACGCTGTCGCCGGTCATCATGCGGGCCTTCGGTGACGAGCTGCTGCGAAGCGGTAGCACTGATCCTTATGATCTTGCCTTCGCAATGCTGTGCCTGAATGAAGGAACGGCGGCGCTGCCTGTGATTGAGCATTACATCTCGGCGCGCCTCGGCTATAGCCAAGGCCCCGGTCGCAAGCCGAAAGAAAACGAGCAGCTATATGTTAGTCTGCGGCGCATACTGGACAATGCTGCTGCCGGCAAAGGGCGTTCCAGTGAGGCGGGCGATTTCCGGCCGAGGAGCATGCAGCGGGTGCTGGTAGATTAACGCAATTAATAGGCGACAGAAGACAAATAAAACTAACTGAATGATAAAAAAAGGAGCTGCTAGAATGAGCAAATTTAAACTGGATCCGAATGATCCGCAAACACAAAATATTAACAGTATCCGTGTGGCCGTAATCGCTTCATTAGTTTCGATCGCGGTTACGCTGGGCATGTCTGCGCTAAGCGACACGAATGATTGGGCTATTCTATTCGATGCCGTTCTCGTAATGGGTCTTGCCTTCGGCGTTTTAATGAAAAGCCGTACTTGCGCCATTATTTTGTTTATTTATTTCGTGCTCACGAAAATAGCGATAGCTATTGTGAATCCGACGAACATCTCCGGTCATCTTTTTTCAATCGCTTTTATTATGGCTTACTGGATGGGTGTTAAAGGAACGTTCGGGTACCACAAGCTGAAGAAAACGTTGGCGCAGCAGCAAACGGTTCATGGCGCTGGCGTTCAACCGACAGAATAGGAAGTTCACTTGAGCGGAGGAAAGTAATTGTTTTACGCAGGATTTTGGAAAAGATTTTGTGCCTTTATGATTGATACTTTTGTCCTTTATGCAATACTGGCGGTTTCTAGCGTTATCATCCTTTTTCTAATAGGCGTTGCAGTCGATCAGGAGGAAATGGGAAGGACGATTCCGCCGGTTGTTCGTGTGCTGGGGTTCATTCTAGCATTTGGCATTTTGCTGGTTCCGGTTTGGCTGTACTTCGCTTTGATGGAATCTTCACCGAAACAAGCGACGTTGGGAAAAATGGCTTTGGGGATTATCGTGGTCAACAAGGACATGGAGCGGATCACGTTCAAGCGGGCGACAGGCCGGTTTTTCTCCAGGTATTTAACGGAAATGACCTTTTCCGTCGGCTACATTATGGCGGCGTTTTCGAAGGAAAAGCAAGCTTTGCATGATATGGTCGCAAGCACTTATGTCGTCAATAAAAGATACATCGATAACCCTGATTATGTTCCATATCCGCAGATGCCGCAGCCAATACCATCGGAAATGCCGGTGACGGGGATGCAGGGGGTGCAAGTGCCGTCAATGAATCCAGAGCCTTATGGAGCGGGAGTTTTCAAGCAGCCTGAGAAGTATTCGGGTTTTTGGAAAAGGTTAGTGGCTATGCTCTTGGATGGCATCATTCTCTCTCCCATATTAATCCCTGTAACGATGGCTTCCATGTGGTTTGAGGCGGCACTCAGAGAGAGCATGATGGATGGATGGGTAGTAACGCTATTCGGGTTTGTGGATAACCTCGTATTCTATGTAATTGGTTGGATGTACTATGCGGGGTTGGAATCTTCACCTTGGCAAGCGACGCTTGGGAAGCGTGCACTCGGAATTATCGTCGTAGACAGCCATGAGAAACGGTTGACGTTCCTGCGAGCAAGCGGGAGACATTGTTCCAAAGTTGTTTCCATGCTTACCTTGTATGTCGGTTTTATTATGGCAGGGTTCACTGTCAAGAAACAAGCGTTGCACGATAAGATTGCGGGTGCTTATGTGTTGAATAGGTAAGAACGTGAAGGAGGATTTCAATTGGAATTTGCAGACGAGAAAATAGCGGCTCTATTGAATGAATCGGAAAAGGCGGAGCGTCCCAACGATATTGTGGCGGGACCCGTTCAGGTCGGCAACCAATATTACGAGTTTGAAGAAAAAGCCTTCTATAATGACCGCGTGAAGATTTATATGCCCAAAGGCTTTGAAGATCTCTCTGAAGCGTACAAAAAAATAAAATATCCGTCCAGCGAGCGTCCGGAAATTATTAAGTCGGATGAGCACGGTGTCATCAATATAACGCTAAACCGGGTGGACAACGACCTTGAGGAAGAATGGATCGGCGAACTGACGGCAGGGATGAAAGCGATGATGAGGAAGCTGAATCCCGGCTATGTATTTTACACCGATGGAGTGGAGGCTGTAGGCGATAAAAATATCGGCTATCTGGAATTTAAAAGCCCTGCAATCGACGGATTTATGTACAATCTTATGTTTTTATTTGAGTTTGACGGTAAAACGGTCATGGGAACCTTCTGCTGCATGTACAAGGAATATGCGAATTGGAGAGACATCGCTTTTCAGATTTTAAAAACAATAAGCGTAGTCAAAGGGGATGAGCGGACGTGAACCAAGCCTTGCACACTTATGCCGATTTACTCATATCGCCTTATAAGTTCGAGTCGGTGACGGAGCTCAAAATTACGAAACAATTGAACGAGCACGCCAAACTGTATATCCGCGGAATGATCGCAGAGGAACGAATAGACCACGATGTCGAGAGCGCTGATGAGGACGAGAGGATTGACGTTTCTGTGCGAGACGGCAATCGGAAGCTGAGGCTGTTCCAAGGCGTCGTCACTAGTATTGCGGTAGAGAGCGTGCGGAACGTAAGAACTGTTGTCATTGAGGCGTTAAGTACGACTTGCTTGATGGATATAAGGAAGGAAAGCCGTTCCTACCAAAACAAAGCGATGAAATATAGCGAGATTTTCACTACTGCAACTAAAGAATACCGTGATGCCGAGGTGATCGATCAAGCTTCCGGCGGGAAGAGCATTGGCGATTTTCTAGTGCAATACAAAGAAACGGATTGGGAATTTATCAAGCGTCTAGCCTCTCATTTCCATGCGGCGCTTGCTCCAGTATGCAGCGTTGAAGGCGTCAAGTTCTATGTCGGCTTGCCGAACAATCCTGCCAGACGTCGCCTGAATGAGTTCAATTATTCCATCAAAAATAATTTGAAAGAATATCGGCTGAAATCCGCCGGCGAAGGACTGGACATTCAAGCGCAAGATTTCATACGTTATGAAGCGACGACAAATGAAGTGTTCGAGCTTTGCGATGCCGTTGAATTCAACAATAGGAAGCTGTACGTCTATAACGCGGTTACCGAATTCCGAAACGGCGTTCTGGTCCATACTTATCAATTCATGGATGCCAAAGGGTTCAGCTTCGGCAAAACGTATAACCGCGCATTGGCGGGAACCTCTCTATTCGGCAAAGTAATCGGAATACACAACGATACCGTCAAAGTGTTTCTCGATATTGATAAAAACCAGGACGATGCAACCGCTAGCTGGTTTCCTTACTCCACGATCTATTCCTCACCTGATGGTAGCGGCTGGTATTGCATGCCGGAAAGCGGCGACCAGATCCGAGTCTATTTTCCCGACGAGCATGACGGTCATGCATTTGCGGCCAGCTCCGTAAATCTGGCTTCATCGGACTCAAAGAAGCGAAGCGATCCTTCGGTTAAAAGCATCAGTACGAAATACGGCAAACAGATCGTCTTCCAACCCGGAGCGGTTGAAATTATCGGAAGCGGGCAGCTGCTCATGCGATTAACTGACGATGGGGGCATCGAAATTAACAGCGACAAGAAAATAACGGTGACCGCCGAGGATGACATCGAAATTAACGGCGCTAAAGTTATCATTCAGGGGGAAGAAGGCGTCGATCTGAAGCAGGCTAACGCGGCCTTAACCATTTTGGATGAAGTAACGCTGAGCGGCGGGAAGGTGAACATCGTATGATTTCGGTAATGGATCGCACGGCGGCATTGGAAGACCTGCTCGTCAATCATTTGGTGGGAGGGTGGCAGCAGGATTTCGTAGCGATTAACGAACGGTATCTCATGAACAAAGAACGTATCGACCGCATATTAGCCTCAGCCTTTGAAGAAGCGTGCTGCAGGGCGGAAAAGCTCCAGAAGCAAGGACGCAAAGGAGAGATTCATTACATTCATTTCTCCTATTTGCGGACGAGCTTCATGGAGCAGAGAGCGGAATATCGAATCGATCTCTATGATGCCGATTGGTATATGGATCGAGAGGAATGCTGCAGTCTGTGGCCTGCTGAATTTTTATTTAAGCCGGTGTTCGAACGACAGCGGGAACTAGAGAAGCACAGAGTGCAATACGCGCGCAAGATCACGGCCATGGACATTGAGCATATCATCCATCAAGAAGCGATGAAATATCATCTGCTCGCTATTGAATACATCCGCGATAGGGTACCGGTACTAATCGAAAGCGAAGGGTATGCGGCGATGAAAAAAAGCGAGGATTTGATCATCTTGGCAGGGGAGTTCAGAGACCAGCACGAGCTTCTGTATCCCGACAGCGGATCGGATGAATAAGGATGGACTACTTTATATTGAAGCAAGACGAGCGATACGCCAATACGCCCACGCTGCTAGAGGTTAGGCAGAAGATCGATTCGAGGAACGTAAACCGGTTTCAAGCCGGAAATATACCGGATACCGTCGTATTTCAGGTGGCTGCCGATGCAGAGAGTCAATTTCTCGATATTCTCGATCGCCAACTCTTTCTCGTATCGGACAAGTTAAAGCGAGTGATAGAAATGTATGCACCGGGCACGCTCTTCAAAATGATACCGCTCATCGATGCGCGGAATAGAAAACAGCAAATCTACTATATGCCGATCTTTGAAGAGGTGGAGGCGCTGGGTCCGAGCAGTGAATTGAATCTTGATCGCAGCGTCATCAAGAAATTAGTGCTACGGAGAGAAAAAGTGCAAGGGAAGAAAATATTTGCGCTCCAAGAAGGCGAGCAAACGATCGTTATCGTTCGACTGGATGTGGCGGAAAGTATAATGCGGAGAGGCTTCACGGGAACAAAGCTTGTACGGGCAGCCATGGAATAGAGGAGGATAAACGTGGGGGACGAGAGTGCTTATGTGGTTAGAGGCGCAAAAATGCAGTGCAGTTTCGGGAGTAATCATCGGCGGATCAACCTGCCGCAAAGTCATGGCGCTTATGTTAACGATAAGCCGATGATGAATGAAACCGATCAAGTACCGGAAGAAAATATCGCCTATTTCGGAGTATGCAGCAGCGTTAGCAATTCGAATACGGAAGTTTTGTATCTGATTGGACAGAATGGAGTTCCCGTAAACGGAAAACGCTGCTGCCCCGCATTTTTGGGCAATTGGGTGAACACGAAAGCAGATGCGCTGGTCGATGGAAAGCCGGCGTTGACGACGAAATCGCAGCTCATTTGTATGCACGAAGGAATTATTACGTTCGTAGATGACGGGCAGCATTCCGATTAAGGCGGACGGAGGCGTGGAGATGAACGGATTTCATAATCTTAAAGTAAATTCGCCATATGCGATCAAGAGCATTGAAGATTTGACGATGGAGTGTAAGTTCAATGAGCATGCGCGATTTTATCTGCGAGGGATCGTGGACGACAGCGTACACTTCACTCCGGTGCTGGATGCGTCGTTTCATGACGAGATTCAACTTCTGCGTACGGATGGAGATCAGGAAATCACATTATTTAAGGGCCTCGTATCCTCGGTACAAACAACGAATCGCAATGGCATTTATACGATCGAAGTCGAAGCCATATCGGGAAGCTTTCACTTTGATAACGAGAAGAAAAGCCGATCCTTTCAGGATAGCGGGATGAGCTATTCTGCTTTGCTGGAAATTGTAGTGAAAGGCCATTCGGGCGCCAGCGTCATTGCGACGGCAGGAAACGGCGATAAGCTTGGAAAGGCCGTCATTCAATACAAAGAGACGGACTGGGCATTTATTAAGCGATTATCCAGTGAATTACAAACGATCGTGAGCTGTGATATATTGAATAGTAGTCCGCGTGTTTACTTTGGCCTTCCGGAAGGAAAGAGCTATAAGCTGGCGGATGACACGGCCTATACGGCCAAAAAAGATTTGCTTGCGTTTAAAAAGGCCAGTGAGCAAAAGGCCGATGCGCAGAGCACGGATTTTTTCTATTATGAGATTGTGAGCAGCGCCCAGTATGCGCTGGGAGACGAAGTTCAGTTTCGGAACAAGAAGCTTTACGTTAGCAGCATGCAAGCTTACATGGATGGAAGCGGGCTAAGATATAAATACCGACTGTCGCGAAAGGAAGGTATTCTACAGCAGCCTCGCGAGCATGTCGAATTAAAAGGGCTGACGCTGGAAGGAAAAGTATTGGCGGTTCAGGGGGAGCAGGTTAAGCTCCATCTGGACATCGATAAAGAGGCAGGAGCCAAGTCGGAATGGTTTCCGTTCGCGCCTCCGACCGGAAATGCGATGTACAGCATGCCTCAAGTGGGCACACATGCCAGCTTGTATTTTCCGGATAGCTCGGGAGCCAATGCAATCGTCGTAGGCTCTGTAAGGAAAAATGGGAGCAGCAGCCCGAAGACGAGCAATCCGAATAACCGGTATTTTGGCACCGAGCATGGCAGTGAGTTGGAAATGACGCCGACGGCGCTCAACCTCGCGGGCGGGAGTAAGGAGCCGCTGAAGATCAGCTTTGACGATAACTACGGCATCACCTTGACCAGCCATAAGAAGTTGACGTTGAGTGCGGCGGATGAAATCTCGCTCTTCACGCCGAAGCGCATTATTATTAGTGCTCAAAGTCAGATTCTGGCGCGCAAAGGGAATCTGCCGAATGGGCTGGTTATGGAAAGCGAGTATCATATTGCTGCAAACAAGGTCATTGCTGCAGGAAGTGATCGGACAGGCTATATCGTTTATAATGACGGGCCAACAGAAGATACAGCAGGCAAAGAGGCAGCCGCTAAAGAAGCGGAGGCTGCTACGAAGAAAAAGGGGTTTAATTGGAAGAAGTTCGCCGCAGTCGCTGTTGCAGCGGTTGCGATTGTCGCTGTAGCAGCAGCCGTGGTATTTACAGCCGGTGCAGCAGCTCCGCTGATTGCTGTGGTAGCGACAAGTATGGCGGCAGGTGCAGTAGGTGCACTAGCAGCTACTTATGTATCCGATTTACAAAGCGGAGAGGATAGTAGTTTAGGGACGTATATATGGAATACGACAGCGGGTGGGATCGTTGGTGCAATAACCGGTGCCGTATTTGGGCCGCTGTTCACGGTGACGGCTTCCCTGTTACCTATGACGACCTCACAAGTGATGAAAACGCAAGTGATGAATATGCTCACAGGTGGAGCAGCAGTTTCGACAGACTACACGCTATATGAAGCGTTGACTGGAAAAATGCCTCGATGGCAAGAAGCGCTGAAGTTATTTGGAATTGGTTCCATGTTAACAGGATATACCATAGCGCTTGCTCCCTTTGCTTCAAAAGCCATTTCACGAATCTCTACTAGTATGAAGAGCAAATGGGGTCAAAAACCAACTTCGCCACAGAGCTCTGGATCGGAACAGCCGAAAACGGGAGAACAGAAGCCACAGACCTCTACGAATAATGGTCCGGAACAGCCGAAACCAGGAGAAACAAACAAGGTAAGAGAAGAACACGCCGCTCCAGAACAGAAGCCACAGACCTCTACGAATAATGGTCCGGAACAGCCGAAACCAGGAGAAACAAACAAGGTAAGAGAAGAACACGCCGCTCCAGAAC
>NZ_JBHVSK010000023.1:0-57006 GCF_042885235.1 Paenibacillus sp. NPDC058071 | reverse complement strand
GAACAGAAGCCACAGACCTCTACGAATAATGGTCCGGAACAGCCGAAACCGGGGGAAACAAACAAGGTAAGAGAAAAACCGGCTTCAGAACAGAAACCAAAGACCTCAACGAATAATAGATCGGAACAGCCGAACCCGGTAGAAACAAACAATGTAAGAGAGAAACACGCCGCTCCAGAACAGAAGCCACGTACAGATGTTAATGAGGCTGAGGGGACGGGTAAACCTGACCCCAATGTAAGTATTGGAAAAGTATTTCCTACAAGGAGGATTGATCCGAATAAAGAAACACATATTCTTGATAGGGTAAGTGAGTTGAGAGGTAAGCTTTCTAATAGGCTTAAAGATGAGCTGAATTTCGCATATTCTGAAGTAGATATTGCAGGAATTGACAAAAAGGAATTCTATGCACATAGTAGCTTAAATGGTGATAACAAGGCAAAAGATTATGCTAATTTTTCGTTAAAGCCATCTAAACCAAAGTATGAAGCAACACTTGCACCAGATAGAGGTGGAAATATAAGATTAAGAGATAACGATACGGAGTATAAAATACTCAATGATTTAGCCGCAAGACTGGATAAATTACCTGACCCTTCAAAGGCTAGTGGGAAAATAAAATTATTTACCGAGTTAGATACGTGTGCAAGCTGTAGTAGAGTTATTGAGAGATTTCATAAAGATTATCCAAATATTGATATTGAAGTAATTCATAACGGCGATGAATTAGTAATTCCAAAGAATCCTTAAAGGGGACACAAATATGAAACGAAATTATGAGGCATTATTCGGTGCGTTTTATGAAAGATATTTTGATTTCAAGAGTGAGGGAATGAGCAATGCTGAAGCACTCGTCTGTACATCTGAGGCATACTTCGGTGTCCAAAAAAGAGGTGAAATGGAGAAAGCGGTAGTTGTCATTGCAGAAGGAAGGATTTATTTAACACATTCAAAAATTTTTATAAATTCAAAAGAGAAGATAGTTAATCTGCTGAAGGACTTAGATTTAGAAAAGTTACAACTTGAAACAACCTCTGATGAGTATCAAGACATATTAGAACGAAGAGATATGGTGCTTGATGGGATAGAAAGTATTCCTGTTGATCGTAGTCCGTATGCAAGATGGTATTACAATGAAATGGAAAAAGAAGTAAAGAACTACTTTATGGAAATTATCGTTAACACGAACGATGCAAGTGGGATAATTGAGAAAATAGAGGAAAGGTTTGATCGTGAATGTAGGAGTACTCGGAGCGAGAATATTGTTGTTAAAACAACACTTGCCGAACTGCTTATTAGACATAGCATTAAACCAGAGAATGAATTCTTGAGTTTAAAAATTGAATTAGAGCGGTTCGATATGAGTGAAATAGGTCAACAATTAACAGAATCCGAGAAGTTTGATCTTTCTATCCGAATTAAGGAAGTATTAAGTAAAATGTAAAAATTTATAGACCAATATTTCAAAAATGTTTTCTAAAACAATGTTAAAGTTGGGCTACAATCAATTGAATCCACAATGCGAGCTAACCGCCGTGTCGTGGTTTCTTTTTATCTGCCGCTACAAGCTAAAAAATATAAACATACAAGTGGCGGCTATTAAAAAAATTGCCCACCCAGTGCCGAATGAACCCATAATTCAACCAATAACACATCTAACCCATGTAATACCCCTATGAAGATTTCTCGATTTCGGTTGTACGTACATCAAATACTTTAATTTTATTCCCTAAATAACGCTATTCCGTTACATCTAGCAGGTCGATTATGGTCAGATACCACCATGATTAACCTGTTTTTATTATCTTCGCTTTCTTGTGATTTTTTTAAATTTATCGTACCTGAAGATAACGCCACTATTAAGAGTAGGGCGACTAAAACGAAGGTTTTTTCATATCGTCAGCAACTAAGAAGCAAGCCCTTATCTGCGTCATGAAAAGGCTTATAAACATTATCTACAGTATGATGAAGCACAAGACAGAGTATCGGGCGGTAAGTCTAACAGAGCATCAAGCAAGCTGATATAATGGTGGTAATTGGAAAAAAGTTACCACTTTCTTTATTCCCGATTTTAAGATTTCACATAGGGGACGGGACAAGCTTCTAATATAGGCAGTATAGTTAAGGATGGAAATAAAACAAGGTATACGAACCCGGCCGGTAACGAATTAACTTGGGTTGATCAACATCCGAAAAATATTAGTCGTGATATTGAGACATTCCTGAATAGCCCTAATATAGGTAAAGCAACAGAGGGAAAAGTTGCAAAATTTGTTTCAGAACAGAAAGAGGTTACAGGTTTTGGACAAAAGGTTCAGAGGGCAGATAAAACACCTGCTGGAGATTTTGATGTATTGACAAAAGATGAAATTATTGAAGAAAAGCTTCTGCTAGTGCATTAAAAGTGGATCAAATTGAAAAGTATACAAACACAAATCACAAAGATTTTTTGAATCCAGAAAATAGAAAGTTATTGTGTATATTGAAGAGCCCCTAGTTAATCTAGCACCTGAACAACTACAAAAATTGAATAAGATTAAGAGTATGGGCGCAATCGTAGTAAATTCACTTGAAGAATTGAAAGGAGTTTTAAAGTAAATGGGAACCTCGTCATTTTTTTTAGTTGAGAGAGACATATATTCATCAGACAATTTACTGTCTTCAGTAATGTTAGCCTCGTTTCATTCTGACGCCATGCTTTACTACAGGAATGAAAAGTACTTTACCGAAGGGGATCAATTTAAGTATACGACCCTTAGTATTATGTATAATCCAGATGCTGATGAAAATAAGTTTTTAATATATGTAGATGGAGTTAAGAACAATGGACTTGAGTTTACTAATAACGGACAAATTTCAGGATTGGACCTATCACTCAGTTTATATCAAGTAGGTTGTATTGAGGATGTGTATGATAACGAGGAGTTGCTGTTTAGTTTTGTTTATGAATACTTGAAGTTAAACCCTAATCAATATTATTGGTTGGGAGGTTACAATTGGGTCTACAGTTGGGAGGATATGCAAAAATTAAAATCGTTACCGTATGACCCAGATTGGTGCTATAAGAATCCTAAAAACTAACTTGTGAGGCTTTACAGCCTTAACAACAAGATCGTACAATACAACCAACAAACCAAATACTAAATAATTTATTAACACTTGATAAACTTTCAAAGCTCTTTCCCACTTGAATTATGAGTAGGAATGAGCTTTTTTTGCAGATCGACGATCTGCGTAAAATGCTATCCAACAAAACCTACATCGAAGGAACTTCCACCGAAACGGTCGCCTATTCCCCGATTGTATTCGATGGTCAGGCTGAGGCGCAGCAGGCAGCACAAAAGCTGGAGCATACAATCTGAGCGAGGAACGAAAATCGAAAGGCGCACTTAATATTCTCAATGGTCTGATGAATTACGCTGTGGGTGCAATTACCATAGCGGTGGGAGTTGGTGCGGTCGTCGTTGGTGTGGTTTGAGCTGGACAGGTCTGGGTCTCGTAATTGCGGGGGCGGGAGCAGTGGCAATCGCTGCAGGAACGTATACGTTAGCATCGGTGGCAGCCGATGTTACGGAGGGGTGCCCAAGACTATTATTATGGAAGCAAGGGGGACACGCAAACCCCTGCCTTTAACTTTATAAGAGATACGCTGTTTGGTGGAAACGAAGAAGCCTATCTGATGTCAGTGGATATCGCCATGATTACAGGCGCGTTAGCCGTAGAATTTGCTCAACCTTACTTGGTAGTAGCGGCAGCCGTTGGTACGGGTAGAATGATGAATCGGATGAATAGTAGCAGTAAGCTATCATCCCCGTCCAAACCAGCACCAACTCAAAAAGGTGGGCAAGGCGTAACCCAGCCAATTCACGAAATTGATGATACCCAGCATGGAGCAATTTCAAGTAGACCTAAGGAGCCTCCTAAGTCAACGGAGGCGAGCAAACCTCCTTAGGGGATGGGAAAAGGTCCGAAAAAATATTTAGAAAAACCCGCTGATGAAAATGGAACTTTAAACATTGGGGCTCGAGGTAAACCTATAGAAGGAGCATATAACATCGATATAGATCCTTAGTCTCCTGATGTTTATTATGGAGATGCAACTCAATTAACTAATATTAAGACAGGAAGCCAAAGTAGAATTATTATTGAGAACCCATTTGGATACGATCCCTTGAATCCAGAAATACTGAGAGTTTTATCAAGGAATGGAGAAATTATTATTACTGGCTCACGATCTAATATGAAAAAACTGTTAAAGCAATTAGATGATAAAGGATTAAAAATCAAGGGTGAAAGACGAGATGTTCCGAACGATGGTAGCTATCTAACCACAGATGGTGAAAAAATCATGTCACCAATGTTAGATCAATATACATTTATTAGAAAGTGAGGTAAGGGAAATGAATCTTACGATTGATATTAGTAATGAAGAATTTGATGGAATTGTAGATGATTCAGGAGATTTTATACCAACTATTTTCTTGGGTTTTCCAAATGATATTAGGGGCACATATGAATTTGAGCTCATTAATACTGTTATAAATATTTATGATTTTCAAGATCAAATACAAAAGCAAGGTTTTCATATAAAGGATGATTCACTATTTGTATTTGGCAAAATGAAAGTTCAAATTGAGAAAGTAAAGGGAGCGGATTTTAAAATAATTGAGGGTAGTTCCTCTGAGGCTCGTGAACAGTATCTTAGTTGGTCATATACAATTGATACAGGGGATATTGTATGTAAGTCCGGTGGGAAGTTATCTTTTCTTGATAATTGTTATGTAGCCTTGATGATTGTTACTGAAAGTAAGCCTAAAATAACATTAACATTTGATATAACGGAAACTGTTCCATTTGATTTCATGAGTAGTACTAGCATAGAGCAAGCTAAGCTAAAGAAAAATGAACATAAACAAATAATATCTCGTGGTAAACTGTTTGACTTCACCTTTTTTAAAGATCATTTTGGCTCTGGGAGAGTGGCTATTAAGAATGAAGAGTTAGACAAATCCTAGGTTTACCAAAGTTTTAGTTAAGATCGTAAAATACAACCGGCCAAACGACAATGCGAGGTAACCGCCCGTATTGTGGTTTTCTTTTGCTCTTGTCTCAATTCCACCCAGTGCCGAATGAGGGCGGCTGATTTCAAGTAGACTTAACCCATGTAATACCCGTATATAGATTGCGTCATTTTGATTGTACGCACATAAATGCTTGAATTTTATTGTATCAAGGTCCAATAACAGAGTTTACTAATTATAAGGAGCAGAAAATAGTTGAGTATTTAAGAACTAAATACAAAGACAATCCGAATATTAAAGGTAAAATTGAAATTATTTCTGAACGCCCCTACTTTGACAACTGTATAGATTTAGTAGATCAATTTCAATTGGAAATTCCAAACATTACAGTAACCCGCATAGAGATACTACCAAAAGGAGGAAAGTGGGATGAAGTATTTATTTGAACTTATTAGTCAATTAAACAAAGATGGGATACCAATGAACCCATGTACCAATGAAGATTTAACACATTTACAAGAGATGATTGGTAGTGAAAAATTACCTGAAGCATACATTGAATTTTTAAAAACAATGGGTAGAGGTACAGAACATACTTTTTTACGAGGACATTCTTGCTTTATGGACGAACTGTTAATTTTAAATGAAGGTGTGCAGGAATTACTCGAGGAAAATGATTTTTCCAAAAATTTAACAGAAAATGATTTTGTTTTTTGGATGAGCCAAGGTTGCATGTTTTGTTTTTTTAAATTTAATGAAGGTGATAATCCCCCAATTTATTTTTATTCTGAGAGTACTGATCAAGATGACTTTTACAAAATTGCAGATTCATTTACTGATTTTTTATTAGGTATGTATACAAAAGACAAAAATATATTTAAAAAGAAAGACTAATGATAACAATGCTAAATGCTTGCGAAAAAAAATACTGGATTTACATTATTATGTCAGCAAGATCGAACAATACAACCAATAAATCAAACAACAAATAATTCTAACCATTTATAGATTCTAAAAAGCTTTTTTCAATTTGATCTATGAGTAGGAACGGCGGCAGACCAGGAATCTGACGGTCACAATGGATAATGCCTACAAAACTTTAGAAGAAGACGCAAGTAAGTATGGGATAAATGAAAAAAGGGATTATATTATAGGTGAGCCGAAGAAACAGTCTATTGATAAGAGGTGAAGGGATAGTATGTACAAAGTATTAACAATAAAAGAAGAAATAGATAGACTGGTCGAATCTTACTTCTGGATTATTGATTTTCCAAGAGCTTTAACATACTTTGGAGATGTTGAGAGGCATGGTTATGGTTCAGGCCCACTAGAGGTACAATTTTCATCCTATCATGAGCCAGAAGAGGAATACTACATTGGTGATAAAAAAGTTTGCTTTATAGGAGAACCCCCAGCGTATGACGAAGATGTGATGGCAATAATGGAGTATGATGAATTTTATAACTATTTAAATATTTATAGTGAAAAACACCTGGACGAACACCCGGAAGATAAAAAAGAGATTGATGAACTATTAGAAGTGATAAAAAAAAGATTGGGTTTACATTCATAACAACAAGATCATATAATAGAACCAATAATCGAAATATTTGAAAATTTAACAAATACACTTTCAAAAGCTCTTTCTAACTTGAAACTTTGAGTAGGAATGAGCTTTTTTGCATGCCCAATCAAAGGTTTATTAGAACACAAAACCCACCGAGCATGGCAGTGTGATGGTGAAAACAGGAAATTTATCAATAAATAATTATTCAATTGAACCAACAGATGAAAACATTATTTTTAAAGCTACAGAGGCTCCTGGTGGAAATGGTGTTCCATACTTGAGAACTTCGGATACTGAATATAAAATTTTGAATGATTTAGCTAAACAATTGGGCGATGAAGTTGATGCTAAAGGGAAGGTACCTAATTCACTGAATTATACTTGTGGGAATTGCAATTATATAATTCGTCAATTTAAAGATAAGTATCCCAATATAGGTGTCGAAGTGATTCACAATAACAACGTTCCTGTGAAACCAAACTAATAACTGGAGGATATAAAGATGGAATGGGAATATGAAGAGTTATTTGAAGCTATCAATGATGGTTATGAAGAGTATAAAGCAGAATATATGAGTAATAGCGAAGCTTTTGCAAGAACGGTAGATGATTTTGAAGCAGTAAAAAATACAGGAATATTTGAAAAATCTATAGTTACTGTTGCTTTAGGGGAATTGTTGATAAGACAATCAAAAGTGTTCAAAATGTCAAAAGAGTATCTTTTATCTACACTTGAAAGTATAGATATTAAAGGACTAGAACCATACTTAACACCTGAACTATTTGCTAATTGGAATGCTCGTAAAGATTTATTTTTGCAAGAGATTGATAAAAAGCCTGTTCATAATTATGCTCGAGCATTTTGGTCTGTTGATGAAATGACAGCAGAAGTCAGTCAATTTTTTATGAATATTCTATCTCAAAATAAATCAGGAGATGAAATTGTATTAGAAGTTTTAAATCGTTTTGAACGAGATCGCAAGCATTCACTGAGTGAAGATATTGTTGTACTAACAACATTGGCCGAAAAGTTATTGCAAAATAAATTAACGGAAACTAGTGACCTGAAGAGTATCATATTCAATCTGAAATCATTTAATGAAGAAGAAATAGTTGAAGAGCTATTAGAAGAAGAATGGGTGGAGCTAGGCATTCGAATTAAGAACGTATTAACCAATCTGGCTAGTGCCGAATAAATAACTGAAAGTTCTTAGGATAGAAGAGTTTACATCTTAGAAGCAGGATTATACAATACAACAAACAAATCAAGCACTAAAAAACTCTATAAACACACTTGATGAACTATGAAAGGCTTATTCCATTTGAATAATGGGAAGGGATAAGCCTTTTTTGCATGCTCAAAACGACCGAAATAGTTCATAACTAAGGAAATGAATAATTTATGCTACTGAAATAGGCTGATTATTATAACCATCTAGTAGTTCAGAAGGACGGACAACCCAGACTGGAAATCCTGCGCCGCATAGTTAGCAGGAACGTCTGGATTAAGGAGACTGTTCAGCATAACGAAAGCGTGTTAGCCAATTATCGACAAAAATTTTAGTAAAAATATTGGAGTATAAAGGGACAAAAAATCATAAGTTTCCCTTGATGAATTAAGAGAGGTTTTGATAAGGTGAGTTCAATTATCATATTGAAAGATATGGAGAATTATTCTCCTGAACAAACTATTAGTCATTTTATAAAAGCAGCTGAAAGAGCTAAAATGTATTGCTTTTATATAACAACTAAATTAGACAAAGATGGTTATTTCTTTTCAGCTGAAGGTACATTATCAGAAGTAGACGAAATTACGTTTACACATATCGATGATGAAGAGGATATTAGATACTTTACGTTTAATATAAACAGAGCAAGAGAAGATTTGAACGATAGCTTCACTTGGCTGACTGAAGACAAAGGATATTTCTGGGCAGTAGATATTGAAAATATTAATCATGAGTATGAATTTATTTTTAGATTTGTAATAGAATACTTTAAGGAAAATAGTGAGGATAATTTATGGTTTGATGATGCTGACTGGTATTATTCCGCTGCTGATATATTAAAATTAAGTCAAATGCCATATAACCCTGAGTGGTGTAGTAAAAAGATTTTGTAAAATTACTCATATCAAATACTTAAAATACTTGATCAACTTTCAAAAGCTCATTCCAACTCAAACCATGAGTCGGAATGGGCTTTTTTATGCCTATAATTAGACGAAACGAATGACAAAGCAGCCTCACGAAGAAGAGCCGCTCGTTCCAGAATAAAGCGATGGCCTATAGCGCCGCGTTCGATGAAGCCGCCGAGGCCTATCCCGATGCCGAAGTGATCGACCAGGCTTCCAACGGAAAAAGCATCGGCGGTTTTCTTGTGCAATACAAGGAAACGGATTGGGAATTGACGAAGCGGCTGGCCTCTCATTTTCATGCGGCCGTGGCTCCCATCTGCAGCGTTCAAGGGATTAAGTATTATATTGGATTGCCCGACCATCCCGCCAAGCGCCGATTGGAGCAGTTCAACTACACGATGGTGAATGATTTGAAAGAATACCGGCTCAAGTCGGCGGCTCAAGGAGCGGGGCTTCAAGCGCAGGATTTTATCCGCTACGAAGTAACGACAAACGAAATATTCGAGCTGTGCGACGTCGTGGAATTCAAGAACCGTTCGCTTTACGTTTGCCAGGCGGTCACGGAGTTTAAAAACAGCGTTTTGGTTCATACCTACCGATTCATGGATGCCAACGGCATTCGCTTCGACAAAACCTATAATCCAGTGCTTGCGGGGACATCGCTCTTCGGCAAAGTGCTGGGCGTGAAGAATGATACGGTCAAAGTATTTCTGGATATCGACAAGGACCAGGATGATGCGACTGCCAGTTGGTTCCCTTACTCTACTATTTACTCCTCGCCCGACGGCAGCGGCTGGTATTGCATGCCGGAGAACGGCGATCAGATTCGAGTTTATTTTCCCGATGCTGATGACGGCAATGCTTTTGCCGCAAGCTCCGTCAACCTCTCATCTTCCAACGACCAGAAACGAAGCGATCCAGCTGTTAAAAGCATCAGTACGAAATACGGCAAGGAAATTGTACTGAAGCCCGGCGCCGTTGAAATTATCGGCGGGGGCAAGCTGCTGATGCGGCTAACTGACGATGGAGGCATCGAGATTAACAGCGATAAGAAAATTACATTGCAGGCTGAGGAAGATATTGAGATTAACGGCAGCCGGGTTGTGATCCAAGGCGAGGAAGGCGTAGACCTGAAGCAGGCTAGCGCCTCGTTGACGATTATAGACGACGTGACGATGAGCGGGGGCAAGGTGAATATTTTATGAGGCTGTTCCTGGATCGCGAGGCGGCATTGGAGGATTTGGTTGCGAACCACGTGGACGGTCAGTGGCAGTTTGACTTCGTCATCATTAATCAGCGGTATATGGAAGATAAGGAGCGTATAGATCGCTCTTTGCTGGCCGCTTTTGAACAGGCTTGCGTGCGTGCGTCCCTATTGCAGCAGCAAGAGCGCAAAGGAGAAATCAACTATATCCAGTTCTCCTACTTGCGAACGAGTCTGATGGAGCAGCGAGCGGAATATCGCATTGACCTCTACGATGCAGGCTGGTATATGGATCGGGAGGAATGCGCCAGTCTGTGGCAAGCTGACTTCCTCTTTGAGCCGATGTTCGAGAGAACGCAGAAGATGGACAAGCAAAAGGCGAGGTATGGCCGCCTCGTTACCGCGATGGATATCGAACACATCCAGCAGCAGGATGCGCTGAAATATCATTTGCTGGCGGTCGAATACTTGCGCGACCGGTTGCCAGCTCTTCTGGAAAGTGAAGCATACGCTGCCCTGCGAAAGAGCGAATCGGTTACTGTGCTGGCCGGGGAATTCAGGGACCAGCATGAGATTCTGTACCCGGCAAAAGGGGAGGAAGAGTAGCGATGGACTACTTCGTGTTGAAGCAGGATGAACGCTATGCCAATACACCTGCATTACTGGAGGTTAGACAGAAGATCGACTCCCGGAAGATCAACCGGTTCCATGCAGGGACCCTGCCGGATACGATCGTTTTCCATGTGCAGGCTGATACGGACAGCGCGTACCTGGATCTGCTGGACCGCCAGCTCTTTCTCGTATCGGACAAACTGAAGAAAGTGATCGGCATGTATGCGCCGGATACGCTGTTCAAAATGATTCCGCTCATCGACCCGCAAAACCGGCGGCAGCAAATCTACTACTTGCCAATATTGGAAGAGATCGAAGCCTTAAGCGACAGCAACGTGTTTAACCTCTACCGAAGCGTTATCAAGAAGCTGGTGCTGCAGGAGGAGAAAGTGAAAGGAAAGAAACTATTCGCGGTCAAAGAAGGCGAGCAAACGATGGTAATCGTGCGCCTGGATGTAGCGGAAAGTATACTGCGGAGGCGGCTGAAGGGCATCAAGCTCGTTCGAGCGGCGATGGAGTAGAGGAGGAAGGAAGATGGCGGACGAAAGCGGATATGTGGTGAGAGGCGCCAGCATGATGTGCAATTACGGCAGCAATTACCGGCGAATTAATTTGCCGCAAAGTCATGGTACTTATGTGAACGAAAAGCCGATGATGAACGAGGATGATCAGGTTCCGATTGCGAACATTCCATACTTCGGCGTCTGCAACTGCGCAAGCAACCCGAATACGGAGACGCTGTATCTCTTTAATCAAGTCGGCGTATCCGTTTCGGGAAAACGGTGCTGTCCGTCCTTTCTAGGGAAGTGGGCGATCACGAAAGCCGATGCACTGGTCGAGGGAAAACCGGCGTTGACGACGAAATCGCAGCTTTTTTGCATGCACGGCGGGATTGTGTCGTTCGTGGATGACGGACAGCATGCTGAGTAGGGGGCGAGGGGATGGACGGGTTTGATACGATTAGGGTGAAGTCACCCTATTCCATAAAAAGCATCGAAGATGTAACGATCGAATGCAAGCTGAATGAGCATGGCCGGCTTTATGTACGCGGTCTGGTGGATGATTCGGTTCATTTCACATCGGTCACGGGCGCTTCATCCCAGGATGAAATTGAGCTGTACCGGATGGAGGGCAAGCAAGAACAAACGTTGTTCAAAGGGCTCGTCACCTCGGTCCGCACGACAAATCGCGACGGGATCTACACGCTGGAGATCGAGGGGCTTTCCGGCAGCTTCCAACTAGACACCGAGCAGAAGAGCCGCTCTTTTCAGGACAGCGGAATGAACTATGCCGACCTGCTGCACACGGTTGCGGACAGTTACACTAACGGTCAGGTTATCGCGACGGCAGGACAGGAAGTGAAGCTGGGGAAAGCGGCCATTCAGTACAAAGAAACGGATTGGATGTTCGCGAAACGTCTGGCCAGCGAGCTGCAAACGGTCGTCAGCTGCGACCCATTGAACAGCAGTCCTCGCCTATATTTCGGTCTGCCGGAAGGAAAAAGCTATACGCTTGCCGAAGATACGCCGTATACCTCGCGGAAAGATTTGCAGGCGTTCAAGAAAGCCCGGGAGCAGAAGGGCGATGCGCATGACATCGATTTCTTCTATTATGAGATCGAGAGCAATACGCGTTATGCGCTGGGAGACGAAATTCAGTTTAAAAACAAAAAGCTGTATGTGAGCAGCATGCAAGCGTACATGAATGCAAGCGGGCTGACCTACAGATATCGGCTGCAGCGGCGAGAAGGCATCCTGCAGTCCCCTCTCGGCCATGAGGGCTTGAAGGGACGATCGTTGGAAGGCAAAGTGGTTGAGGTGAAGGGGCAGCAGGTTCGGATGCATTTGGACATTGACCCGGAGCCGAGTTCGAAAGCAGAGTGGTTCGGCTTCGCGCCGCCGACCGGCAATGTGATGTACTGCATGCCGCAAGTCGGTACGCATGCGAGCCTCTACTTCCCAGATGGGGCAGGGAGTCCGCCCATCGTGGTTGGATCAGTACGGAAGAATGGCGGAAGCAGTCCGAAAACGGGCAACCCGAACAACCGGTATTTCGGAACGGAACACGGCAGCGAGCTGGAGATGACGCCAACAGCGCTAAACCTTACGGGAGGAAGCAAGGAGCCGCTGAAGATCAGCTTCGACGAGAATTACGGGATCACATTGACGAGCCATAAGAAGCTGACGTTAAACGCGGCAGACGAAATCCTGCTGTTCACCCCTAAACGGGTGATGATTCAAGCGCAAAGTCAGATTTTAGCTCGCAAAGGGCAGATGCCGAATGGGCTGGCTTTGGAGAGCGAGTACAATTTGAGCTCCAATTTTGTAATTGCCAATGGCAGCGACCGAACCAGTCATCCGTCGTACAATGACGAGCCAATGGCTGATGCGGTTGCGCAGGCAGAGGCACAGAAGATCTGCGAAGCGCCTCCCAAAAAGAAGAAATTTAATTGGACCAAGCTGCTTTGCGTTGCAGCTGCAGCTGCAGCAATTGTAGTGGTTGCAGCTGTAGTCATTTCAACTGGAGGACTTGCAGCTGCGGCTATTCCAATTGTCGCGGGAGCGGCAGCGGGCATGGTTGGAGCGCTTGCGAGTACATACGCTGCGGATTTACAAAACGATAAGGATAGTAGTATAGGCACCTATATATGGAATACAGCAGTTGGCGGTATTGCTGGTGCCGTAACGACAGCTATATTTGCTCCTGCAGCCATAGTTGGTACCGCATCGTTAATTCCGATGACCACGTCACAATTTACCAGAATGAGTGTCACCAATGTGATGGTTGGCGGCGCTTCTAATTCAACCTATTATGTCTTAGAGGAAGCCCTTCATATTAGAATGCCTACTATTGGTCAAGCAGTGAATGAGTTTAAGGTAGGAATGATGGTAAGTACTGTAGGTATGCCGGCGGCGATGTTTATAGGCCGATTTGTTAATAAAATAAAGGGATTTAAATTTAGATTACCATCAAAAGTAAATGAACAAATGAGACAGCGCGTCATAGAGAATATTGCTAACAGCAGGAAGGCAAAAGAAGCATCTAAGTATGGTGAGTATTTAGATAAAGAAAAGACGCTCTTTGATAAGTTGAAGGAGAAGAATAGTACTAACCCACCGCCAAAGAAGGTAACAATCGATTCGCAAGGTATCGGTGGAGAACTAGCTAGAAGAAGTAAAGAACTGAGAAAAGAACTGCCAAAGGAAATTAGAAAACAAGGTAATTTTGGTTTGGCAAATGTAGAGATAAGAGGATTAAGATCTGAGTATAAGTCTTCTAGTCGTGTAAACTCTGTGAATGATGCAGGTGAAGCTCAAGGCTTCTCGACTCTTAAAGAAGAGAAGGATTGGAATTTTAGACCACGTGATGTTAACGATTTAGATGTCATTGATGGAGAGGGTGCTTATACAAGAAAATGGGATACAGAATTTAAAATTTTGGATGATATTACTGACGACCTGAAAAAGATTGAACCAAATCAGAGAAGAGGGAGAATTGACCTTTAAACTGATAGAGAGCCGTGTGCTAGCTGTAGTCCGATTATTTCAAAATTCAAAGAGATGTTCCCAGATATAGAGGTTTATGTGTATTATATAAAAGAATTAAAGAGATAGGTGGAAAATTGGCTATGGTAGAAGAATTAACATATGATGAATTGATGGAGTATGTCCCGAATGATTATACGAGTTTTGTTTCTGATGGATTATCCCCAGGTCAAGCGATTTCAAGATTGGTCGTAGAGTATGAAAACCAAACAGATGACTATGAGGAAATAAATTGGTTGTTCACTGTAATATCAGCAGAAATTTGTGTGCGTAATAATTGTATCAGAGAACATATTGTTAAACATGCATTAGAAATTATCGAGGATAAGAGATTGATAAGCATCTGGAAAAAAGAAAAAATTAATTTTTATGAACTTAATATTAGGGAGCAGTACTTGGAAAATGTTAGGTTGGTCATAAAAGATAAAATCTAGATAATTAATCATCTATCAGTTATTTTGTGTAAGTTGCGAGCTAACCATCCGATATTGTAGTTTTCTTCTTTTCATGAGCTGATACACATAAGGTAATGTTTTGGGAAAAGTGATAGGCAATTTGACCCCACTCAGTGCCGATGGAACCTACTATTAAACAGCAGACTTCACCATGCACCACCCGTATAAAGATTTTGTCATTGCTGATATATGCACAATAAAGCTACCCTATTTTAATAAAAGCATTACGTTGAGCAGGTGATTATGGTTAGATACCACCATGATTGGCCTGCTTTTGTTATGTTACAGGATATTTAAAATGCTATGCAACTGTTGAAACCGGGAGAAATAAAGAGTTGAATCGGCTACAGAAAAGAAATGGCGTACTGTGTTTTATGAGTACCTACGAAGAAATTAAAGATTCTGTCGAATTTGGAATTTGAAAAATACATTGGTAATAACAATTATAATTCTGCACAAGCTTCTGCAAGAATTCTAGAGGAGGACTGGTGGTTATTAAACGAAGGAAATTTCAATAAAACGGCATTATTTGTTTGTCTGGCCTTAGAAAGTCTGAAAAAGAAAGAAATTGCTGACTTTATATTATTAAAATTAGATACTTTTTTAAGGAACGTACAATTTGAAGATTACATTGAAACAGATGATGTAAAGCAACTTTCTCATGATATCAATTTATACAAAGAACGTATTGAAAAGGTTGATTATAAAATCATTCAAACAGACATTACTTGGAAAGGTAGACTTGAAAATATTTTGAGTTTAAAATAAGAAGATTTATAGCCATACATTATGGCTCGGGAGCCAATGCAATCGTCGTAGGCTCTGTAAGGAAAAATGGGAGCAGCAGCCCGAAGACGAGCAATCCGAATAACCGGTATTTTGGCACCGAGCATGGCAGTGAGCTGGAAATGACGCCGACGGCGCTCAGCCTCACGGGCGGGAGTAAGGAGCCGCTGAAGATCAGCTTTGACGATAACTACGGCATCACCTTGACCAGCCATAAGAAGTTGACGTTGAGTGCGGCGGATGAAATCTCACTCTTCACGCCGAAGCGCATTATTATTAGTACTCAAAGTCAGATTCTGGCGCGCAAAGGGAATCTGCCGAATGGGCTGGTTATGGAAAGCGAGTATCATATTGCTGCAAACAAGGTCATTGCCGCAGGAAGTGATCGGACAGGCTATATCGTTTATAATGACGGTCCAACAGAGGATACAGCAGACAAAGAGGCAGCCGCTAAAGAAGCGGAGGCTGCTACGAAGAAAAAGGGATTTAATTGGAAGAAGTTAGCCGTAGTCGCTGGCGCAGCGCTTGCGATTGTCGCTGTAGCAGCAGTCGTGATTGTTTCAGGCGGTGCAGCAGTTCCGCTGATTGCTGCGGCAGCTCCCATGATTGCAATGGCAGCGGCTAGTGCAGTAGGGGGGCTTGCAGCCACTTATATCTCCGATTTACAAAGCGGAGAGGATAGTAGTATAGGGACCTATATATGGAACACGTCTGCTGCAATCGTCGGAGCATTAACCGGTGCCCTATTTGGGCCGGCGCTCCTAGCGTCGACGGCGACGGCTTCACTGGTGCCTATGACCACTTCACAAGTGATGAAGACGCAAGTGATGACGATGCTCACAGGGGGAGCAGCAGTTTGGACAGACTACACGCTATATGAAGCGTTGACTGGAAAAATGCCTCGATGGCAAGAAGCGCTGAAATCATTTGTAGTTGGAACCATGTTTACAGGATATTTCATAGCGTTTGCTCCCTTTGCTTCAAAAGCATTTTCACGAATCTCCTCCAGAATGAGGAATAAGTGGGGACAAAAACCAACTTTGCAGACCTCTGAATCGGAACAGCCGAAAACGGGAGAACAGAAGCCACAGACCTCTACGAATAATGGTCCGGAACAGCCGAAACCAGGAGAAACAAACAAGGTAAGAGAAGAACCCGCTCCAGAACAGAAAAAGCGTGCAGATGTTAATGAGACTGAGGGGATGGGTGATTCTACAAATATACCCAGAACAGGACCAGAATAGGATGAGTATTTCCGTACAAAATATGGCGATAAGAATGTGGAATGGAAAACTAGTTCTGAGTACAAACTATTTGGTGATAAATATATTCCTTATACACCTAAAATTAGACCAAATGCTGTAGTCACTAAGCCATCTTTACCTAAAGGAGGAAAACCGGAAGGAAATTATGCTCCTATTAAAGGTAAGGATAAGGATACACGAGGATTAGAAAGACAAAATGAAGCTGCGGATGTGCTATCGGAAAATGGATATCGTACGACAATGCTTGACGAAACCCCAATGGAAATGTATTTGAGGGAAATGGCTACGGTATTCATCCTGATAAAAGTCCTGATTTCATAATAGAGGGGCAAGTATTTGATTGTTATGCTCCTAATTCACCTAAACTATCAACCATTCTGAAAAAGCTTAGAGAAAAAACAACAGATCAAGCTAGAAGAATAGTGTTAAATCTAAATGATTATCCAATTGAAAAAAGGGCTGAACTAATTGAGTTTATAATAAGTCAAACGCATAAGGATTTAAAACATTTAGATGAACTATTAGTCATAGAAGGTCGTCAAGTAACTAGAGCATACTGGAGGTATGAGTAGAATGGATTTTTCGTTAAGTATTGGTTCTGATTTACCTAAAGAAGAATTGGGGAAATTGTTCTACGATATATTATCCGAAGTATTATTTGTAGAATTAATTAATTATGAGGCTGAGGTATGGAATCGAACTGGTAATCAATACGTAAGTGTCGGTTGCACATATTTTTCAATGAGCATTAATTTAGATGATGATGAGGAGGACTACACAGATCGTTATCGAGAGGAGTATCTTGAAGCGTATGGTGTAGATACGAATGTTTTTTTTAGTATTCAATTTAAAGCGCGTACTATTGATATCGGATGGGTAAAACTACTCGAAGTCATTGGAAAACTATTGCGGTTAAACAATCTGGATTTGCTCGTTGAAGATGACACCACGTACCCTCTATTGAAAAGAGTTAAAGGTCGTTTGTTAATTAATAGTAACTTAGATTATAGGACATGGTATTTGACTAAAGAAAATCTAGAACTATTGAATTATCCTTATGAAGAAGAAGATTTTTTAAAGAATAGTGAAGAATAAGGTAAATTACTTTTGTCTGTAGAATGACATCAGGGTTTGTAAATCTTTATCACGACCAACAACGCCACAATGCGAGCTAGCCGCCCGATTGTGGTTTCTTTTTTATCTGCCGCTTCATGCTTAAAAAATATAGTCATACAAGTGGCGGCTATTCAAATATACCCCACCCAGTGCCGAACCCATCATTCAATCTATAACACACTACTTAGGGGACGGGTAATGGTACTCCTCCAAAAAACACCAAAGTGCATCAAGTAAGTAATGAGTCATTGGATCATGCGAATGTCGCTGATTTTACTGTTAACCCCAAAACAGGACAGATATCGAAGATGAGTGGGGGCGGTCATGGAAAAGACAATATTGAATTCCTCGAGAAGAATGGAATTGAATATAATATAAAAAACGTACCCGAATGGAGTTAGGGTGGGTAACGTTCCAGGTCATAAATCGAAGGGAAAGAGAACGGGGACAGGGCAAGCGTGGTTTCCAGAAAGTTGGACAAAGGAAGATATAAGGAAAGCAGGCGAATATGTTGCCAACATGCCTGAGCATATCGACGTGCCTGATGGAGTAACTGTATTTGGAGAGTACAAAGGTGTACGTGTAGGAATAATTAAAACAAATGGAGAAATTGGTACTATATTCTTGGACGACTTATTGCAACCATAATATTAATGGAGGTCGTAACGTATATGTTCAATGAAAGAGTAAGGGCGGTATTAGGGGCAAGGGCACTACTTGATGAGAATGATCCTAGGATTGGTCAAAAATGGGCAGAGCTAATTGAGCTACTTAGTGAAAATGAAAAATTAACATTGGATTTTCTGAAAGTATGTTCAAAAACTGAGCTTTCGTTCCTTAGTGAGGTATTTGAAGAGGTAGCACATAACTTGCAAAGTAAAGAATATATCGAATTATTATATCTGTTAGATAAGAGATATCCCGATTTGGATTTAAAGAGTCACATTGAAGTAGCTGAAGGTTATATTGACTGACGCAATAGAGCTACCCAGTGCCGAATGACCTCATCCTTCAACCAATATCACGTATAATCCTTGTAATGCCCGTATGAAGATTTCGTTATCTCGGTTGTACGCACATCAATGCTTTAACTTTATAACCTAAATAACGCTATTGAGTTACATTGAACAGGTCGATTATGGTTAGATACCACCATGATTGATCTGTTTTTCGTTGTCTTCGCTTTCTCACATTTTTTTGAAATGAATCTTAACTGTAAGATACGCCACGACGATAGGGAAGATGATAACGTAATATATCGCATCTTCTAGGGTGGATATAGTGGGAGCGGCTGCAGTAAAACATTTTTTATTTTGTTAGCAACAGAACGAACTGCTATCGCGATTGTTACTGTGAATAAAAAAACTCTGCTGACGAGCAGGTGACATAGAACAGGCAGGGAACATATAAGGTTAGCCACCTGCCATCTAACCTCTGTCACACAACGGCAAGTGCAGTAGGGGGGCTTGCAGCCACTTATATCTCCGATTTACAAAGCGGAGAGGATAGTAGTATAGGGACCTATATATGGAACACGTCTGCTGCTGCAATCGTCGTTGCATTAACAGGTGCCGTATTTGGACCGTTGTTCACGGTGACGGCGACGGCGACGGCTACGCTGTTGCCTATAACCAATTCACAAGTGATGACGCAAGTGATGACGATGCTTACAGGGGGAGCAGCATTTTCAATAGACTACACGCTATATGAAGCTTTAACTGGAAAAATGCCTCGATGGCAAGAAGCGATGAAATCATTTGTAGTTGGAACCTTGTTTACGGGATATTTCATAGCGCTTGCTCCCTTTGCTTCAAAAGCATTTTAGCGCGTTTCCGCTAGTATGAGGAATAAGTGGGGGACAAAAACCAACTTCGCAGACCTCTGGATCGGAACAGCCGAAAACGGGAGAAACAAGCCATGTAAGAGAAGAGCCAGTTCCAGAACAGAAGCCACGTGCAGATGTTAATGAGGCTGGGGGGACGGGTAATACTAGTCCAACAATCAAGAATAAATTCCCTGATGAAGACCTACCTAAAAATGGAAAATATTAAGGGTATCAATGGAAGAACGGAAGTAGACTTTGTAATTGATAAAAATGGAAAGATGATTATAGGGGATAAACATCATACATTAGGGAATAAAGACGAAGTTCTTGCGGCAGGACAATTAAAAATAAATGGGCAAGGAGAAGTAAGAAGGATTACTAATGAGTCAGGACATTATCGTCCAACACCAGAGGAAGCAGCGGATTATCCAGAATTGCTCAAGAAAACAGGGGTCAATGTTAAAGGTGCATGGGTTGAAAATTATAGTTATAAGTTAGATAGTGATGGATTCATTATTGAATCTACTAAAGTTGTATCCAAAAAGATAACGGAGTGAACATAATGATAAAGTATATGGATAAACCCACTTTCAAAGAATACTTATTATTAACACTAAATGAAATATCAGTTTCTCAAAATGTGAAACTAGATGGAAATTTAAAGTTCACAGTAGTTCCTGTAATAGAAGATGGAAAATCGCTCAATTCTACAGATGAATATCTACAACGAGGAATGTTAAATGAAGACAATTTAAAAGGTAGGGAATTTGATTTCGAAACTGTCACTAACATGTTATCATGCAGAGTTCCATTGTGTCCTATATGGATTAATGTTTTGTTTAAAGAACAAAGAGAGGGAGAAAAGCTTATAGAACTTCAAACGAGTTTAAGATTTCGTAATCCGAGCATCTTACAAAATCAAGATACGAATCATCCACCGTTCAAAGCAATTTGACACTTATAGAAATCTGTATTGACGTTTACCTAGGGTCTACCCAGTGCCGAATGAACCCATCATTGAACTAATAACACATCTAACCCATGTAATACCCCTATGAAGATTTCTCTATTTCGGTTGTACGCACATCAAATGCTTTAAGTTCATACCCCAAATAACGCTATTCCGTTACATAGAACAGGTCAATTATGATCAGATACTACCATGATTGACCTGCTTTTAGCTATGTTCGCTTTCTCACAGGATATTCAAAACGCTATGCAACTGTTGAAACCGGGAGAAACAAACAATGTAAGAGTAGCGGCTCTAGAAAAGAAATAGCGCACACAGTAACACGTGTGGAGGTACTACCAAAAGGAGGAAAGTAGGATGAAGTATTTATTTGAACTTATAAGTCAATTAAGCAAAGATGGGATACCAATGAACCCATGTACCAATGAAGATTTAACACATTTACAAGAGATGATTGGTAGTGAAAAATTACCTGAAGCATACATTGAATTTCTTAAAACAATGGGTAGAGGTACAGAACATACTTTTTTACGAGGACATTCTTGCTTTATGGACGAACTGTTAATTCTAAATGAAGGTGGGCAGGAATTACTTGAGGAAAATGATTCTACTAAAAATTTAACAGAAAATGATTTTGTTTTTTGGATGAGCCAGGGTTGCATGTTTTGTTTTTTTAAATTTAATGAAGGTGATAATCCCCCAATTTATTTTTATTCTGAGAGTACTGATCAAGATGACTTTTACAAAATTACAGATTCATTTACTGATTTCTTATTAGGTATGTATACAAAAGACAAAAATATATTTAAAAAGAAAGATTAATGATAACAATGCTAAATGCTTGCGAAAACAAAGAGGAAAATATTGGTGCAATGACCACCTCAGTAAGTAGTCAAGGGATGTTGACAGAGTTCCAAAGTGCGTTTACTCAAGCATTTAAAAATAACGGGGTAGTTTTGGATAAAATGATTTGTGGTGGCGACTGGGAATTTATGCTTTTAGCCCCACGGGAACCCGGAATGAATGTTGTAGTGAAACATGCTAGGTATAATCCTCAATAATACATTGGGAATAGAGGGAAATATGAATTTACTGAAATTATGTGGGCTAGAAGAAAGTAATGAGTGCCATATTGAGTTTGACTACTATGTTCCTTTTAGTGTCCAAATAGGCAATTATCAGAATTCATTAGCAAACGAAAAAACTGTGTATTGGAGAACAGGAGATATAGAAAGGTCGTTAGTTGAGATTGGAATAGGTTCAAGAACAGGGATACTTAGAAATCTCACGTTAACGGCAGTTAAGAATGCAGTATTAAGTGACATAATCATTAAAAATAATAAAACAGTTGATGGTACTCCTGTTTTTGATTTAAGTATCATTCCTGAGAAAGGGATATATGATTACATCAACGATTTTCAAGTGTGTTTGGGAAAAAAAGCAATAACAACTATCATTGGTGAAGTAGATAAATGCAATACATTAATCAGATTTGGAAGAATAAATATTGGTGTTGATTATGAGAATTATATCACTCATGTGACCGTAAATGATTTAACGACAGATGAGTATTGGGAATTGAAGGATTCATTAAAAATTGTAATTCTATAGTGGGCACATAGTTTAGGCTTAGTGCCCTTCTTGACCTTCATGGGCGGGGCTACCAGTGCCGAATGAACCCATCATTCAACCAATAACACATCTATCCCATGTAATAAAGCACCTTCAACAGTTAAATATTTGGAAGACGGTATTAGAAATGAGCCGTTAGAGCATGGTCTGTTTTTCGATAAAGACGGCAATGTGATTGGTAGATTAATCTCTGATGGGGAACAAGCAAACATCCTACTATATAGTAAAATGGCAGAGAAGATGGGAGGGGATTTTAGTGTTTTTAAATAATGATGAAAGAATTAATTCGAAATTTCTTTATAGAAAACCTGTAGTTATTGGAATTTTGGACGATAGTGATATTGATCCCAATGATATGAGTTGGATGTTTGATAACTCGTGGGAGTTGTTAAAGGTGAAATTTTCAGAAAGTTCATTTCAGGAGTTAGTTATAGGGTTAGTGGAAATATTTAGAAGGGGACAACCGAACTATTCATCACTTGGTGAAATGTTTGGAAACGATACAAATGTGGAGGAAGATGTCGAGAAAATAGTATACAAAATAGCTAATATTGAAAGAAATTTAAATGATATTATGAGAGTTGAGATGCATCTTGATCCTATGAATCGAAATATTAACGAACTATATTTGTATGTTCGGAAAGGGTCAGATATATTAACACTTAATGAAATGCTTATCGAAAAATATAAAGGTTTATCTATAGTTTTTAATGACAAGTTAATTATTACAGATAGAGATTATAGGATCATCATTTTATGAAAATGTAAGCGTAAAGCGGCTCGCATCATGCAAACAAGGTGGGAGCTGTTTTGCGCTTACGTAAAAAGTAAAGGAATCCGCTATTCTACGAGCATTACCATCGTAAATTAGCTGAGTACAAAATGTAGTAACAGGTACTCATATACGTAATGAGAAGGCTTGTGAAAGCAATTGATATAATGGTGTGTGCCTGAAGATGGATTTCAAGCATTCCTTGAGCGGAAGTACATTGAGATTAGAAAATCAGGGCTTGATGACATCGCAACTGTTGCTAAAAATACAGGCTTAACAGAAGAACAGATATTAAAAATGAAAAGGCACTTATTCTTAGATACTAAACAGTTATCAGTTCGTGGTAAACCCTACGAAGAATTATATTTTCAAGCTGATCCTGTTATTGCACATGCATGGCAAAAGGCACAAAAGGGAGAACTTAATGATGCAGAAAAGGAATGGTTTAGAAAACTAGCAAATCATGAGATTAAAGAAAAAGAATATATGGATGGAGGTATGCCATTGAGGGATAGTTCAACATGGAATGCAGAAAAAGATACATTTGATGTTGTTCCAGAGAAAAATGAACTTATTGATTATTTAATAAGTCAGAAACACAAGGATTTAAAACATCTAGACGAACTACTAATCATTCAAGTAACAAGAGGGTATTGGAGGTTTGATTAAAATGGATTTTAGGGTATCTGTTGGTTCTGATTTGCCTAGAGAAGCCTTGCGAAAGATACTTTACGATATGATATGCGAAGTGTTTTTTGTAGAATTAATTAATTATGAAGTGGAAGTAAGGGATAGATCTGGTGCTCAACAAGTGAGTATTGGTTGCACTTATTTTTCACTAAATATAGATTTAGATGAAGAAGAAGACTATATTAAACGCTTTCGAGAGATGAATCTCGAAGATCATGGAGTGGATACAAATGTTCCTATTAGTATTCAATTTATATCGCGTACTTTTGATATTGGGTGGTTAAAGATAATTGAAGTTATTGGGAAACTACTGCAGTTAAACGATAAGGATCTGCTTGTTGAAGACGATACTTCTTACCCATTAATAAAAAGGATTAAAGGGGTGTTACAGATCAATACTCATTCAGATGAATATCAAGCTAATTATTTGACTAAAGAAAATCTAGCACTGCTGAATTACCCTTATGAAGAAGAAGATTTTTTTAAAATAGTGAAGAATAATTACTTCTGTTTGTAGAATGACATCACGTCATCTCTCCGTCAACTTCGAGTGAGTGGAAAGACTTCATCTCAAAGTTGTATGAAAAAATATTTGATAATGACTTCTCTAATAAGTCAATTTCTTTTACTCCTCCATTACAAAAGTACAAGCCTTTAAGCTAAGAAAGTCAAAGCCTAGTAATCTTGATATCTTCTTCGATAAGTCGCCTGGTAATGACATAGAAATTCCAGTTCTCTAGTTTATCATATGGGGGCTACCAGTGACGAATGAACTCACCATTCAACAATAACAGATTTAACCCATGTAATACCCGAATAAAGATTTAGCCGTTTCATTTTTACGTGCAGTAATGCTCAAAAAGTATAACCCAATTAACGGAATGTATAATTAGCACTTGATATAACATATCTTCTCATAATTCCCTGATTCATTAGAGTAGAGTCTGTTAAGGGTTTTGAGTAAATTGAAAGCCTGAGTAACAAGGACGGACAACACTACCAATAATGCCACAATACGAGCTAACCGCCGTGTTGTGGTCTTTTTTTCCTTCGTTCCTGTTGCGGTGGCAGGTGATCAGGAAAATGGGTATATAGCTATGGAACAAAGAGATTCAAAAACCGGAGAGATTAAGGAACAGGAGTGGGAGAATATCCTAAATTAACGGGAAAAGATAGTGAGAAAAATAATCAAGGGGTGTAACTATAGTGCCAATGGATGGATCACATTAACCAATTACTTTAGATGGAATTAATGAATTTCAGCACAAGTTTAATTTATAATTTACTGAGTAATGTATTAAATTCCTATTAGAATCAAATGGTGGAGATCCTTCACCAAGCATGTTCAAAATTTCTGCAGAACAAGGAGCAGGTGTGCTTTTTTTATCAGTTCCGCTGATTGCTGCGGCAGCTCCCCTGATTGCAATGGCAGCGGCAATAGGTGCGCTAGCAGCCACTTGTGTATCCAATTTACAAAGCGGAGAGGATAGTAGTTTAGGGACATGTATATGGAATAAGACCGCGGTTGGATCATTGGGGCATTAACCGGTGCCATATTTGGGTCGCTATTCACGGTCCCGAATATTTGGTTAAATATTTATTCTAAAAAGTATGAGATAAGGAGTATTAGTATGAACATTATGGGTTATGAAAGAATAAAAGATTCAGTAGTGTTCGGCTTTGAGGAATATATAGATGAAGAGGGGTTAAATGTAGCACAGACTTCAGCGAAAATATTAGAAGAAGAATGGACGAGAGTAAACGATAGTTTGTTTACTAAGACATCATATTTTGTTTCGATTGCAATAGAGAGTTTGAAATATAAAGAAATTTCTGATTTTATATATGATAAACTGGATATTGACCTAGAAAATACTAAATTTGAAGAACATGTAGACAATTATGACGTTGATCAGCTGTTGCAAGACATTCAAATCTGCAGAAAGTTAATTAATGATAAAAGTGAATACAAAATTAGGGAAACAAGCGATTCTACTAAATCAAGAGTAGAGTACATTTTAGAGTTGAAAGCTGATTAATTTTAATATGATTCAAGCAGTTGAGAGTTTAAAAAAGGTTAAACTTATTGAGCACATATATTTAATCACTCAATTTATGGGCCCTATAGAATAACTATGGAAGGTGAAATTAATGAATACGATCAAGCATGAAACGCTTGGAGAATTAATTTACAACTATGGGTGGAAAAGAGATGTTAATATTATTTTGTTTGGGTATGAAGAGACTGTGATATTAAATATTGACGCAGAAGATGATGCAAAATTTGAAGACGCACAGGTCAGTGCCTATCAAGCATTTTTTAACGACAAAGATCGTCTTTTAAACTTGGCTGAGGATGCTATATTGAATTATTATTTAGAAGTTTACGAAGATTACAGACAGCAACTCGGTGAGAAATTCGCTGATAAGATGGCTCCTATCATATCAACAAAGGACGAGATATCTAAAATTGTTGAACCTAAGCAACTGATATTTCCTATGGTTTTTGATGAGGATGTAAGACAAGTTGGTTTGCTACTTGAATGCATGTGGGAACCTGAGCATGGACTTGCTGTAAAGTTTGAGGATGAAGAAGTAGTTGAGGTTGGTTTTCAAGATATTATTTTATAAATGGGGGTTACTCATAACCTTACCCTTACGGGGGGCTGATTTTGTTAGACTCAAGTAAACATGATAGGAGATACCTTATGGAGTACAGAGTATATAACGAAAATAATGTGAAGGTAACTGTTTCGGATAAACAACTAGAAGAAGCTTATCTGCAAAATGGTGAAAACTTTCCTATCGAATTCGTAATTGCCATGGGGGCTTCGCATAATAAAATGTTCGTTCCAAGATTACATGAAGCATTACGACATCGAACACAGCGTATAAGAATCAAAGCCATGCATAGTCTTCTGAGTTTAAATGATGTGGAAAGTGTGTCGATGCTCAGAGAAATAGAAAAGACTATTTCACAAGACGACTTTAATTCTTCAGTCAGTGAAAAGGCAATATTACAATCTGTAATCATTCGTCTTGAAAAAGGCCCAATTGGTGCGGAAAAAGCCTTTTTTAGGGGAAACACTCATCCTGTTGTTAAATCAAATTTACTA
Source organism: Paenibacillus sp. NPDC058071 (assembly GCF_042885235.1). NCBI lineage: Bacteria > Bacillati > Bacillota > Bacilli > Caryophanales > Paenibacillaceae > Paenibacillus > Paenibacillus sp. NPDC058071. The sequence goes on along the minus strand of NZ_JBHVSK010000023.1, from coordinate 30,294 downwards.
TACAATTACTCAAGTAACATGGTGATTACGTTAGAGGATGTCCATTTTATTATTAATGCGTTGGAATCATATGTGAGTAAAAATGAAGAATGGATACAAAAAATGAAGAGAGGCGATTATGAAGATGATATAATTATAGGTTTGGAGGCATTATGGACTGCATTAGAAGATTATACTCTATCTTGTACATTAGATGATGTACTCCTTGATAAATTAGTGTTTGTGGGTTCAACTATTTTGAAAATGAAGATTGATTCTTATGCAAAAGAAGTCATTGCTATATTTTCTAAGTATATTCCAGCACAAAACGCTTATGTTCTGCTGGAGCCGATTATGAATGGGCGAGCTAAAGGAGACATTCGAAAAGAACTAGAAAGATCCCTCTTAATTCTCCAACAAGAGGAAGTATAGAAATAATTATGGCGATGGAACATAAGGCGCATTTATTTGATACCGACAGCTATAATAGTGAATTACGTAATATTATTATTAATGCTGGTGAAGCCAAAAACGAGATATTATTAAAAGAATTTATTAGCATTGAACCAATGAGTGATATGAACTTATTGGTTTTTTTTACAATGCAACTTGTACCAACAAAAGGAGATCGTAAAATGAAAAAAAATGATCCAATCTTTGGTGATCTTGAGTATAACTATAGTTGGTCTAAGGATACTACTATTCTTTTTTTCGGGAGAGAAACCGATATTTCATTAATGATTGATGGCGAAGAAAATGGAAAATTTGATGAAGAACAGTATGTGGCATACCAAGCTTTGTTGAAGAGTTGGGAGCAATTACATGAAAGTTTCCTTGAACCAATTATAAAATATTATCGACAAAAGCGACATGAACTGGGTTACGACATCGCTCAGAATGAAAATTATCCCTTAGTCGAAAAAGCCGACCAAGTTCTTGAGATGATTTCTCTAGATGGAATTGTGGTTCCATATGGAGATATAAGAGAAGGTCGAGATATTGGAATACTTTTCAATTGCACATGGGACCAGGAAAACGGACTGGGACTTCGTTTATCGAATGAAGAGGTCATTGAAGTAGGATACCAGGATATTGTACTGTAGCAGCAAAATAAGCCACTCAGCGCAACACTCACCGTCAATCAAACGGGTGGGGGTTACCGGGTTGATCCATGATTCATATGATTAATTTCTTTGAGCGGAGGATGGAAATGACACCAGATTTATTTTTAATTGAAATGTATCCAACAGTATCTTTTAGCAATGAAGAGGTACTAGGTCGTATCTTAGATGTTTTCGAGTCAGATGAAAAGCTAGTTCCTACTCACTGGGGAAATGATGAGAGGGTTAAGGTTGAGTATAATCGAAATGAAATTATTGAGAAAGTTACAGAACGAAAAATAACAGAAATTCATCTTCATCGAGATAAGTCTATCAAATATTCTGGTTATTTTCATGTAAATCTCAGTAATCGATCCTTTTTATATTTTAATTTCCATAAATCTCTTTCTAAAAAACACTGGTCGATGTTTTTTGAGATATCTGACAAAATATCGAATATTGCAAAACCTCGCTACGGAATTACAAATATATTTTGGCCAAAAGCATATCCTTGGAATACTGAAAATGAGCGTAATCAAATATGGATGGATTTGTGTTCACAACCAGTTCCAGTGGAGTTTCTGCAGAACGGTCCTTTGGGAGTAGGGTCTCGAACTTATTTTAGTAATAATATTCTTGAACTGTTTGGAAGAGAGTGTTTGAAAAATTCACCTAGTTATGTATCTGAGTTTGATTGGGGAGGAGTTTGTATTGATGTGATTGAGAAGCCATGGGAAGCTGATTCTAGTGAATTACTTAACAAGTGGCTGCAATTAATGAAGTATTTAGAAACTTCTGGCGCAATAGCTGTACCGAAATTTTCCAGTAATCGGATGGGCGCAACGTTCAGTCCTAGCGACGCTTGGCAAAACTATCTCAATAGATAAAGTGAACTGAGGGGAAAAATTCGATAAAATAATCGCAAGTAAACAAGAGGAATGATGATATTGGAAAAAATAATTAATGAATTGTACCGTGAAATAGCAGAAACAGTAGATGCAATGATTCCAGAAGAATGGGGAATATTTTCATTTTATGCACAGATTTCGGATGATGGCGGTGGAACTTATTTTTACTATAGTCCTTCTCAAGAAGCTGAAAATTACAAATATAGTCTTGACATACCCGACAATTATCACATAGACGAAAAAGAATTTAAAATAAAAAGAAGAAATTTGTTTAGTTTAGCGAGAGAGTTACGAGAAGTCTTTAAAAATAATGAACAGGAGTTATGGTATTCATTTACTCTAACGCTAGAACGAACGGGTAAACTTAAAGTGAATTTTGACTATACAGATTGGTTCAAAACCGACTATAGTTATAGTGACCAATTGATAATCTGGGAATATAAGTATCTAAGTGCAATGCCAAAAGATGCAAAAGGACAACAGTTAATAGTGAGATATTTAGAGGAATACCCGAATAATCCGATTTGATTCATCAAATTATAGTAATCATCCCTAACACGTACTCTTGTTAGGGGTATTTTTTATCTTTAACTTTTAAATAAACCTCAAGTAGAATGGGGGGCTAGGGCGACGAGAGAAGTTGAGGACAAGCTAAAGTTATCTGATAAAGCAAGAGAGTTAATGAAAAAGGACACTACAGTCAAGCAATGGATACAACGAACGAAGCCACAATCCGAGATAACCGCCTGTGTTGTTGCTCGTTGGTTTGGCTACAGTGGTTGGGAAAGGTGGGTAAAATAAATGAACGAAGAACTTCAGAAGCTGAAAGACCTGCTATATAGTGAAGATAGTGAAAGTATTATTGTAGAAATCAAAAATATGAAGAATTCTCTGTACCTTCATATTTTTGCTGCCAACTATAATTGGAACTGTGGCTTTGAAGTTCCAAACGCTATATTAAGCAATGAAAATTGTGATTTTGGAACAGGTCTGCTAATGTTTTATCATGCAGATGGTTATCGCCTACTCGAATCAAAAGACGTCATCTCTCCGTCAACTTCGAGTGAGTGGACAGACTTCATCTCAAAGTTGTATGAAAAAATATTTGATAATGACTTCTCTAATAAGTCAATTTCTTTTACTCCTCCATTAACAAAAGTACAAGCCTCTAAGCTAAGAAAGTCAAACCCTAGTAATCCTGATATCTTCTTCGATAAGTCGCCTGGTAATGACATAGAAATTCCAGTTCTCTAGTTTATCATATGGGGGCTACCAGTGACGAATGAACTCACCATTCAACAATAACAGATTTAACCCATGTAATACCCGTATAAAGATTTAGCCGTTTCATTTTTACGTGCAGTAATGCTGGAAAAAGTATAACTTAATTAACGCTAAAGCGTTACATCGAACAGGTCGATTATGGTCAAATCCCATTAAATTTAACCCTGACGAGTTAATTGGACAGATATCAGACGAAGACCTTACGGACTCGACTACTAAAATAAATAATGTCTTAGTTTCACTTGATGAAATGTCCATTGATTACAATTCTGGGATTGAAAATAATAAGAGTCTTACCGTAATAAAAAAGGGCCAGATCGAACTAAAGGAGGAGCAAAATAAGTGAGTGTTAATTTTTTTGAACTACAATATTTAATAACTGATAGTTTTTATTTTGAAGTTACCGTACATGAACATACATATGAACAATCTGCTGGTATCTGCTATCAATCTTTCTATGAATATATTAGTGCTGATAATATCAGTAGTATACTATCTATCTCCCTATTAACCCAATTAATGATGCGACATAATGTTGCATTTACTGAACTAGACATTAATAATATGAAGCGAGTCTTAAATTTATCAGATAAGATTAATTATCAGGACAGCTTTGGTGAGAACGAGATTGGGTATCTAGAAGAGTACCTGGAGCTGGTTAAAAATAAATATATAGAATTAACAAACAAAGCCTAATAATACACTTTTGAATATTTTTTTAGATTCTAATTCCATAGGTGATAACAGGCGTATAGAAAGGAGCTTTCTCAAAATGAAAATTAATGATGCAGTTTTCGGCGAACTTGAATACAATTATGGGTGGGTCAGGCATACTAACATTGAGTTTTGTGAAATAGAAGCCAATATTGCTTTGATGATAGATGGAGACGACGATGGTGAATTTAGTGAGAAACAGTATGCTTCGTATAATTCTTTAATAGAAAACTGGGAGCATCTCCAACAAAGTCTTTTACAACCTATCTTAGATTATTACCAGCAAAAACGATTTGAGCTTGGATATGATGTTTTATACGATAAGAATTATCCCATAATTGACACCATCGACGAACTTCTAAAAAATATTAGATTAGTAGGGGTTTTTGTGCCTGCTGCGAGACGCTTTGAAGGCAGATATATCGGACTAACTTTTGACTGTAAATGGGACGTGGAAAATGGGGTTGGTATACGTCTAATAGATGAAGGAGTCACTGAGGTAGGATACCAAGATGTTGCTCTTTGAGGTTTGATTTCATTAGTGATGTAATCATATAAATTTTCGGTTTGTTGACCTTGAGTTGGCTCTATGCCTTTCAAGGTTTCTTTATGCTTTAATTTAAGAAGGCCTTATTTAGGAGGTAGTCGTCGATGTCATTTAGTTATGATGAGTATTCAGAGTATATAAACGAGACCTATATGGAATTTAAAAATGATGAGAAGATGAGCAGTAAAGAGGCTATTGCAAGAACATTTAATGAATATGACATGTTAATGAAAAAAAGCGAGACGGACAGGGCATTGATTAGTATAACGGTTGCAGAAATTTTGGTAACACACCCTAAGGTGCTTAATACTTTTAAAGACTATATTATGAATGAAATGTCTACATTAGATTTTAAGCTAGTCATGGACGAGAATAGATTGACAAGTATGGAATACGCTTCTCTAACATCTCGTTATGAGAATGCGATAAATTTGTTACAAACAAAACTAGTGGATTTCTACCCGAGAGCATGTTGGTATTACGAAGAATTGACAGATGAAGTTAATGTATTTTTTGAACAGATCAACAACGAAAAGATTGATGAAGATCGAATACTTCCCCAAGTTCTTAAACGTTTTGAAAAAGAATGCAAAAACACATGGAGTGAAAAAATAATCGTTTATACAACAATTGTAGAGAATTTGGCTAAAATCGGTTACTCGCAAGCAGATGAATTAACTGTTATAAAGCATGAACTACAAATTTTTAAAATAGATAGTATTAGAAATGAACAGCTTACAAAAGAGGAGATTGATAGATTAGGTATTCGTATAAAAAACGCAATAGTGCTACTTAGTAAACAGAACAGCTGATGTTTACGCTATGATCTAAACATTACAAATATCTGAAAGTGAAAGAATAACCTTGATAGGCTTCGTGCCTTTCAAGGTTTCTTTTTTTGTAGGTGTGGGTGACGAATGAATCCATCATTCCTTGAAAAACAGTATAATAATTTTAGAAGCAATTACTGGAAGATGCACGCAAATGAAGACTAGAAAGAGTGATATCATGAATGAGAAAATAATAAAAATGATCGAAGAATATGGTGAAGTAAGGGATTTTTTCGGAGGGGCTTCAGAGGAAGATATTCGTAATACTGAAGAAATGCTTGGTTTAAGGCTAATTGTGATTGAAGATTCAGGAGAATTTATTCGATGTATGCACTCCGCTGATGTTAATGACAATAGAGTATTTAGTTGGATCAGGGGGGGAGAGCTTTCAATCCGTTATGATACCTTTGATGATTATACAATAGATATGTTTCAAGAAGGTATTGATAACTTATAAATATGATGGTCTTAATGGGGGAAAGAATAATGGAAATTAATGAAAACGCACATGACCAAATTGTCCAATTGTGTAAACAGGGAGACACGCTGTTTGATAAAGGACAAACGGATAAGGCAATTGAGAGCTACACAGCGGCACTGGATTTGGTTCCGTTACCCAAGAGCGAGTGGGATACCAGTACATGGATATATACAGCAATAGGTGATACGTATTTTCATAATGGTGACTATGAAATGGCAAAGAACAATTTTTTTAATGCTTTAAACTGCCCGGATGGAATCTCAAATCCATTTATTTTACTGAGACTTGGAGAAAGTTTGTTCGAGTGCGAGGAGCTTGATAAAGCTAAGGAGTATCTATTAAGAGCTTACATGTTAGAAGGCTATAAGATCTTTTTTACCGAAGATGATAAATACATTGGATTAATTATAGATATGATTTGAGGGGGGATTTAATTTGGCTATTTTGCCATCACCAATTAAAGAAAGATTTGAACACATTCTAAATGAAAGTAATGAAAAGTTTAAGGGAGGCAGCTATGATGACTCTATTTTGTTATTAGAAGAGGCATGGAACTTAATACCTGAACCAAAGGGTATTTATTCTGAAGAAGGTTATCATTTAGTGAAAGATATTATTGATACTTGTTTTATAATCAAAGATTTCAAGAAAGCAAAAGAATGGGCAGATAAAATATTTCTAACTGGATTTGAACGCATAGATTCAGGCGGCAAGGAATTTATCTCAGGTAAAGTTGCTTTTGAATTAAATGATTTAGAAACAGCAAAAGAATTTTTCAGGATTGCCAATAGCAAATCAGAAGGTAGATGTTTTGGGAGTCCGAAGAATGCTAAATATCTCAAATTCTTTAAATTTGAAATTGCAAGATAAGTGAATGAATAGGGTTGTTCCGGGTGATATAAAGGAGGCTAATCAATGATGAATATGGAAAAGTTTAAGCTAATTTCATTAAGAGGTAGAGTTGCTTACGGAGTTAGCTGTTTTGAGAATGCCCTTCTAGCTTTAAAATATAATCTCAATGACTGGAAGATCGTTTTGAACTACTTATGGGGATTCACTAATTCCAACTTAGAAGAATCTCATACCATTGCAAACGAATTAATTCCTGAGCACTTGCTAGAGTTTAAAACATATGAAAAGCATGAGTTTGAACGATTGAGCAAAGAGGAATTTCTGTACCTGTACAATTTGTATCAAGATATGGATGAATCCATTAACTCATTACTTTATGGTATCCATGAGCTAGGTGCTAGCCATGCATACAGTGTGGTTAGCGGGTATGGTGAAAGTAGCTTAAAATCTTTGGAAAGACTTATAAATTTAATGATAGATAACAACTATCCATTGCCAAACGTAGAACAGTTTCTAATATTTTCTATTGATGAAAATAAGGGATGGGGAAACGAGTTCGATGGTACAAAATTGTCCAAGTTAAATCCGAATTAGATTTGATTTGATAGTGAGGATGACTATGAATAATTATATAATCTCTTTTACAAAAAAGTTTGAGTATTTTTTCGAGCAAAAAGAAATCTCAAATATTATTTATTTACATGATGAGGATGATAATGAGAGATTAAACCATGTCCTTTTCCTTGAGAAGGATAATGGTGATGTTATAGGCTTGTATATAAGAGGTATGAATCCATTAATTTCAGTGAATAGAATTTACGATTTGGATGATTTTAATTTGTTTTCTAGTTATGAAGGATTAATTGAATGTAAGGAAAATATTAAACTCAAATTAGAGTATATAGTTTTGTTTTTTAGCACTCAATACAACGAATTATTAGGTTTATATTTGGCGAATAACGATGCATCTAGTTCTATATTTATACTATTTTTACAAGATGAAATGCATCTGGAGAAGGATTGTGGTAAACACGAGGCTAGTAGGATGCTTGAAAAAAGATTTTCGATTGAAGGTTTTATATCTTATGAAAAAAAATGTGAGACTGACTGGAAGGTAGTAAATTTCTAGCAGGTCTATGTTCTTGAGAGCAGCATACATCAGATTACTTTTTCGTAATGGTATAGAAAAAAGCTGCCGAGAAATTCTCGACAGCCATGCTGATCAAATAATTATTGCAGCGATTCCAACTATTATTTTCTCTTCCAATACGTTCCGTCGGAAAATGCAACTTTATCGATTTGAATATTCTTCAACGAGGCCGTATCTCCGAACTCCGACAAGCTCCATGTGAATGTGAAGCTCTCTCCGCTTTTCACACTTACATTATTTCCTAGGCCATAGAACCGGTTGCTATTGGAAAACAGTCCGTTGACCTTGTCGCCGTAAGCATCGTAGCAGCTGAACGAAAGCTCGAACGAAACGATTCTTTTGTCAGTCAAATTTAGCAGACTAATGTTGGCATCCGGATAGCCGAGTGTATCATAAGAAATGCTGTATTTTCTAATTTTAAACGGCACATTTTTGTTTTTGACAAGCTCTTGCTTCAGCGATTTCTGATACTCGGCCCATTGCTTCTCAAAGTACTTCCTTAAGCTATTTTCAAACGATCTGTCCAAATAGGCATCTTCTGCTTTTTGGAATCCTTTGCTTGCGATTTCCTTGCCATCTACTTCAATGCTCTTTACAGCACGCCCGAAAAATATATGCTCCTCATTGTCGACTACCACGTCATCGCCTGGTGTTGCACTAGAATGCTCGAATACACCTTTTTTACGTGCACCCAAAGATATCGAGTAATCAACCGTGTACATCTTATCGTCTAGATAAATATATTCGACGTAATTGACTTTTACGGTGTCGGTGCCGAGATTTTTAACGGTCGTATTTGTAATTTCAAGCGGCAGCCCTGTATAGTAGCGGCTTTTCTCCTTTGGTGCCGTCTTGATTTTGATCTGGCTTCCCTTGGTCTCCATCGAAGCGCCCAAGCCATCCAGAAGGAAACGAAGCGGTACCATCATCCGGCCATTACGCTCGACCGCTGGTGTTCCTAGAAATACGGATACACCGTTAACTGTGGCAGTTGGCGCGCCTAGGACGATCGAAAGCGTCATTTCTCCATTTGAGCCGATAATTCTTTTATTCGAGCTATCCCATGTAAATGTCAATCCAAGACTTTCGATCGTTTCCCGAGCCGACACAATTGTCGTACCTTTTTCGGTCAAAGGAGCTTGCGCATATTTAACTTTCGTGCCGTTCACATACACGCTTGTCTCTTCGGCTTTGGCTGCTGCCGCCATTACCGGCATCGACCATGCTAGGATAAAAACAACCATAATTGCTATAAAAGACTTTTTCATTTCTTTATTCCCCTCCGGTAATATTCTTTGGATGATTTTGTCACACCCATATGACCAAAGGTTATTATAGTATAGATTTCCGAATTAAGACAGATGAAAATGATGAATTTTGTAAAACAAAAATATAAAGATTAGAACGTAACAAGGTAGAGTTTCCTATTCCAGAAGGTTTATATTCATCCTCCTGGTAACGAATAAATAATTTAAGAAGGTGATTATATGTGGAAAGAGCAAATTGGACAGATTTCAAAAATAAGAGAGGAGCGAAACCGTAAACTCAATTTACCTGCCAAAGGAAACGAGTTATCTCGATTTCGTGAATCTGTAGTGAGAAAATTCGGCGAAGATGTGCTGCCACAGCAATACTGCGAATTTTTTTGGGGGATTCAGATATAGCGTGGTATTGTTACAACGTTTCTAAACAAAGTTTTGTTGAACTAGATAAACCTTCGGGGGAATTGATGGAAACTTTTTCTGATTTTGATGCTATGCTTGAATCAGCTTTCTCAGCAGCGCTTAGTTAAAGTGATATATTGCTTTAAGGTCTATTAATTTTTTTGGAAATGATACCGAAATATTACTCATGGTTGATCGACCAATTTTATCGTAAAAGCTACCACGAATATATTCCCAACAATCATGGGGAGTTTTTTCAATAGGAGGGAAGCCCTGTATGCCAGATCAAGGGATAGCGCAGCTGATATTTCCTAATAGTAAGGAAGTAAAAGCGTTTTTGAAGGATCAAGGAAGTTATGATTTACATGAAGATCTATTAAAATATGGGTTGGCGACGAAACAATTTTTATACGTTGATTTTAAAGGTGAGGAATACCAGGAAGTTATCGATTTTATTCTGGATTACGAATTTGCTCACCATATTAAATTAGCAACACAAGAAGAACTTGAGCAATTACAAGCATTTGATTATGAATTTTTACCTGAGAAGATCAAAGAGGCCAACAAAATACTGTCACCAAAGGGATATGGACTATTTGCATATCCAAATTCCGGCGACTTTTATGCACTATTCATTGCAAAATTAGATAATATAACAAACTTGCTCCAAAAAGAAATACTGCTCGACGATAGAATCCCTTTCCAAGAAAGGTGTATCAAATATTACGTCTAGCGTATAACCTAATTTTTAATACGTTTTTACAGAGGTGAGATTTAGTATTGAAAGAATTTGAAAGCAGATTTAGTGAATTGCAAGCAGATATAATTTCTATTTGTATGGAATATGTTGGAGGCAGAGCCGATAAGGTATATGTTTATGCTTCGTGCGAAGAAGGTATGATATCAAGCAGTTTCTATTATTTGATTAATAATAAGTACGTAGAGTGTCACAAGGTGAATGATGCATTAAGGGATGGGGACGAAAGGTATGATGCCTCACCAGAACGCCAATTTATGGTTTTGAACATAATAAATGAAGACATTGAAAAAATTGCAGAATTGTGTAAAGCACAAGATCATGAGATGCCAACTGAAATGAAGTTAATATATAACGCTATGAGCGGGAAATTTCAAGCTGATTACAAATATAATTTAGTTCACACAAATGATGATGTAAAAACAGCTGATGATTTTGCTGATGAATGGTTTGAGGGGATAAAGACGAGTAACCTTTGACTACCAAGGTGTTGTAACGATGAGCATGTTTTCTGAAATTTTGGCATTTCCATGATTCCAGGTGTATGTATATAGTTTGCTAATGCCTATGCTAACCCATAATCGAGTTGGTAATAGGCCTTTTTTGTTTAAAGAGAAACCAGAGGGGGTATGAGCATGCCTGAAATTGTAAGGACACATGAACAGTTATCATTAGAGCAGGTAGAGAGCTTCGAGATGACAAATAGTATAAAATTACCTAATTTATATAAAGATTTTTTGTTGGAGTATAACGGGGGGCGTGTAGAACCAAATGTTTTTAGAATTTCATCTGATGAGGGTGAAAGTGCACTAAATGTTTTCTATGGAATTGGTAATATGAATAATAATCTTGAAAAAAAGATAGGATTTTTTGAGGAGATATTAGAAATTGGATTTATTCCTATTGCGAGAGATTCTGGTGGTAACCAAATTTGTTTAGGTATAAGAGAAGAGTTCTATGATCAGATTTTCTTTTGGACACAAGATGAAGAGTATGATGAAGCTATGGATAATATGCATTATTTGGCGGAGAATATTCAAGAGTTTATTGATAGTCTGTACGATGCTGAATAGAAGTCCTTATTGGTTGGACGCATGTTAAAAGTTATGAAAATAGGGAGTGAAAGAATTGAGATTGGATGGTAATACAATTGTTTTTCCACTGCCAACCGATGAATTATTAGATGTAGTTGAGCGAAGCTTGAGAGTTTCATTTCCTAAGTTTTATAGGGGTTTTATTAAGAAAAATAATGGAGCTATACCGATCACAAATGTATTTAATTATAATAACCATGAATATATACTTGAAAAGTTTCTGTGTATATTGGATGACAGTGAGTCTGATCCTGTTAATGGGTGGTTTGATGTTGAAGTTACAATTGCCCAAATAGGTGATAGATTAACTGATGATGAAGATTTAGTGGGAATGAATGTAGTGCCAGTTGTTACACTGTTTGCTGGGGACTTTATTTGTTTAGATTTTAGAGAAACAGAAGAACCTACAGTAGTTATTTGGTTCCATGAAGAGTCAGGGGAGTTTTCTCCAGTAACACAAAAGGTTGCCCAAAATATATCTGAATTTTTTGAAATGCTTAAGGTGTAGGTGATATTAGTCCATCCGGCAAACAGATCATTAGACATAGTAGGGGAGATTTAATAATGAAAATTAATGATTCAGTTTTTGGGATATTGATCCACGCAATTTAGAGCCAGATGATGATATTTAGAGCGGGAATGATAGGGGTTAGAAGCTTGAGGAGGATTAACATGGAAAAGGAAGGATTCGTCTCGTTGTGGGTAGGGAAAGTTCAATCCGCTGCAGAATTGAGTAATTTACTCGCGGTTTCTTATTCTGATGAAGGAGATTTTGTACCATCTATATTTGCAAAACACTTTGAGATTATAAGATATGACGATGCTACTATAGAAGCAGAATATTATGAAACGGCGAGTAATGACCTGAATCAATTACTTGAGGGATTTTCGTATGATGATGAAATTGTCACAAGATTTGAAGAGCTAGTTCAAGTAGGATTGCCTAATGATATTAACTCGGTAGTTTTACTTTATAACTTTAAATACACGGGGGAGATTTTTGAAGCTACATTTCAATCCAATTACCTGAGATTCTTAGGTACGGTAGAATATCAATAATGTGGGACTACTCAGTCCCTTGGGTAGGAGCGATATAGGAATGGCGAAAAATCAGCGCGATATAGAAAACTCAAAAATAAAATACCTGGAGTGGTTAATATGGGATTAACAAAATGGATTTATGCAGAAGAGCCAGTTGATGATGCTACTATAGTATCGGTCGAACAACTTTTTAAAGTGACCTTCCCTCAAGATTATAAGGATTGTATTAAAAAATATAATGGTAGTTATCCAGTGCCTGATATTTTTGATTATGATAATGGTGGACAAGGAGTATTCAATGATTTGATAAGTTTTACAAATAGCGATATGAATATAACAATGTTTAAGTATTTTGCAGAGGATTCGTTTACCAAAGGAATTATTCCATTTGGAAGAGATCCATTTGGTAACTTAATCTGTTTTGACTATCGCCATACAAAAGAAGCTCCGTTGATTGTCTTCTATGATCATGAAGAAGAAGGGGAAGCAGCAATAACACAAATTTGTGAGACTTTTTCGGAACTTCTAAATAGATTATATTCTATCGAGTAACATAAATTCAGTAGGGATGTCGGTTCAGATTTAACAATCCGATTTTTTGAATTTTATAGGGCGTGCCCTTCATCAAGATGACGTAAATGTGATGTAATAGCGATCACCGTCACCTTGCAGGGCGCGCCCTTTTGTCTTTTTAAGAACACATTTGCTATTCAATATGAGCTCGGATTTAATCCTTTTAATGAAACCAGTTTGACTGGTGAAACATGGGGGAAGTTTGAATGATCTGTTCATGGGATAGACGTCTGCCGATATAGAAAAGTAGATATCAACAACTGATTTTGAGGTAGCGCCAAAATCTAACTGCGTAAAAAGGACTGATGACTATTCATGCGCATTTGGGATGTACTTGGAGTAGATCCGAGCAGTGACAGCTCCATTATTAAAAGAGCTTACGCGAAGCAGTTGAAGCTCCACCACCCTGAGGATGACCCGGAGGGGTATCAACGGCTGCGCGAAGCTTATGATCAAGCTCTTAAGCAGGCCAAACGTAAACAGCAGAGTGATCGAACAGCCAACCGTATTCTTTCGGAGGAAGAAGATGAGCAGCAGGAAAGTCAGTATGTGTCTATTTCTCATCGCATCACGATCGTGCCAGAGCAGAATCATGTGCTTCGCAGTCCTGAACATCAATTAAATGAGTTTATGGCTAAGGTCAAAACGATATACGACACGTTCAAATCACGAATCGATACAGATTATTGGTTGGAGCTGATGAATGACGATGTCATGTGGGATTTTAATCTCCGACGTTCCGTTTACGAACGAATGCTCATTTTTTTGGAAAGTCATCCTCATTTACCAAGATCGGTTTGGCAACTGCTCGAAGGCAGTTTTGCTTGGAAGGAGGAAGCGCTAGAGGATTGGAAGTTGTTCTCCAAACGGTATCCTAATGTGTTTATGTATGCATTGGAGGATCATCAATATGTGACAAGCTTGCGGCACTCGTTCCTTGCAGATGCAGGAAACATTGATTACGATACCTTTCTGCATTACCGGGTAATGGCGTTGAAAGCGCTCAAAGACAATGACTTGCAGACTGCGGAAGATATGCTGAATAAGGCCTGCGAAGTGTTTCCGAGTGATCCGGATTTGCTTCGCCTTCAAGGGGAATTTTACTTTCGAACGGATGATTTGAGCCGTGCTCTTAATGCCTTCGATCATTGTATTCGTATTGCTCCTGACGATAAGGATTCTTATTTCTATCGCGCTCGTATTTACTATAAACAAGACAGGCTGGTTGATGCGATTCAGGATTTAGCTTATCTTCTGCCTCAAATGCCGAAAAGTCTGGATGTGTTATCTCTTCTAGGAAAATGTTATATCCAATCAGGACAATTGAACCACGCTAGAGAAACCTATAATCGGATATTGGAAATCGATTCGAACGATATCGAAGCACTTGTTTATCTTGCGGATTTCGAGGGATTCACAGTTAAGCAAGAGAGCTTTGGGCAAACGGAGGAATTAGAGCCTACAGATGAACTGGAGCTCCAACAGAGTGCTGGGCCGCCCTTACCGTCGTTTTTTGCAAAAATGAAAGAGCTGTTATTACAAATTGCAAAAAACATCTGGTTATATCTATTGTTGCTAGTTGCCGATTTCGTATTAGTGGTATTAATACTTGATGGATATTTGCCTGATATGGGCGTGAAAATGGTATCAATAATCGGAACTATTTTAATAGTGGCTTGGTGTGGTCTTATTTTCACAATAGTATGGAGAGTTTACTGTGTTTTTAAAAATTATTTATGGAGCAAGTAGAAAGGAGTTGTCTTTGTTCCAGCATGGATTATTACAATCTCGAAGTTCGCCAACAATTATCTTTATATATTCATGCACTTTCGTCTTTTTGCTTGAAAGGGCATAATCCTTATCCTTTTGCTAAAAATATGCACCTCATATTCGAAAATAAAAGTCGGCTGCGTCAATTGCTGTACCAATGGGAAATCGATGATGCGAGAATGTTAAAGGATAAGTTGGACTGGTTCTTTCAAGCTGGACACAGGAAAGAGTTTCGTAACAGTAGTATGCTGCTCTCAGGGCTTTCTATATCGGAACGCGCTTCATATATCCAATCAGTGCCTGAGGGTGATCCAAGAAAAGCAAAGCTGATTGTCTCCAATCATTATTTGACACGCTTGCCAGCGGAAGGCATAGCCGCATACGATCATTCTTGGCTCGTATATGCTTGTTGCGCAGGATATGAACTCGGATACTTAACGGAAGAGGATAAATGGAGAATAGTGGCTGCCAGTGTTCGGAATGTTAGAATGTCATATTCAAGCTGGAAGGACTACGCTATCGGGTATGCGGCAGGCGCGGATTTCGCAGAGCCTTCTTCTTCTTTTGACTATGTGAATAGACATCAAGATTACCTTATTAAATTGCTAGTTGCTCCAGACAGTCCGCTAAGACAAATTAGCTTAAGCTAGTAAGGTTCTAGGGCGTACACACATTGTAATGGAGTATTTTTTAGGCTCTACACGAAAGTGAGGGGAGTCCGATTGCTAGTGACTAGAATCTCTGTGACATTACAAACTGAAAGTGCTAGTAAATTGTTAATGAACATTAAGAAATACACTGGTTTAGGTCTGTCAGATATTAAAACTCGTATTAATAGTAATAATCCTCTTATGGAAGCCGATTTTGTAAATAGTGAAGACATGGAAAAAATGAAAGAGTTAGTCGAAGAGTTAGTTAATAATAATGCGAATTTCCAACTGTTTGAACAGGATGACGACTATAAAGAAGAACTCCCTCTTGAACATTTTATGAATAGCTTTGAAATGTCAAAACAAATTGCACAAAATAGAGAAAGAATGGATGGCATTCTAGTAGAAGAAGATGAAGAATAATCGAGAATGGATGGGAGACAGTTTCAAAATTGAATACAATGCTATTTCGTTACATAAAACAGATCGATTATGGTCAGATAGCACCATGAATGACCTGTTTTTTTGTTATATTCATTTTCTCAAGAGATTGAAAAGGTTCCGGGCACGACTAATAATTTCTATTAATAAGACCCCACCAAGGAGGTACGCGCGTGAAATGGCGATCGGCTGATGAACAAGTAACACTTGAAGAGGTTGAAATAGTAGCTGAGCAATTAGGAGTTAAGTTTCCTTTCGATTATATAGAATGTGTGATGGAGAATAATGGAGCACATGTTAGTCCAGAATTGTTTGAAGTAGAAGGGAAAGAAAAAGCATTTGGAACTTTAATAACTTTTGATAAAGATGATGATGAATTTATTGCTAATGTGTTCAATGATTATAATGATACACTCCCAGAAAAGGTGATTCCTTTTGCTTTTGATCCAGGAGGGAATCTAATCTGTTTTGATTATAAAGAGAATGAGGAGAAGCCAGTAATAGTATTCTGGAATCATGAAGGTGCGGCAGAAAAGGCTTTATTAGTGAATAGTGAAGGTATGACTAAAGAACAGGCGGAGAAGACAGCTAGAAGAAATGTTTTTTATGTTGCAGATTCGTTCACAGCCTTTCTAAATAAATTATACGATAGAGAAGATTAAACGGTTCTACATCAAAATCAGTTCTTGACGTAAAAGGAGAGGTTAGCGAAGGGGCAGAGGGATTCTGGAGAAACGGCAGTGGTCGCTTTTAAAGCCTGATTACTACCGCAAACAATTTTTAAATAAGGAATCAGGCTTTAATGGCGATCGGAAGAACCCTCTGACCCGCAGCGCTCCCCCCTCACTTAATGTAAAGCACTGGCATATATGGGGACATAGTAAAATCAAAGAGAAGTTAGGAGGGTAATGGAATGGCTAGTTTTAACCATGAACTATTTGGTGAAATTTCTTACGATTTATATTGGAGCGGGCAGCAGAAAATAAAAATATTTGGAAAAGAGAAAGTTATCATTTTAAGTATTGATGGAAACGAAGCAGGCGAATTTCACGATGCTCAAAAAGAAGCTCATATCAATTTTGTTGAAAATATGGACGATATTATTTCTAAAGCAGAAGAGTCTATCTTTGACTATTATCAAGAAGTTTATATGGACTATAGAGATATGGTGGGAGAGGATGAAGCTAACAAGATTGCACCAGTTATTGAAAGTAAAGAAGGGTTAGGTCAATTAATTGAACCAACTCAATTGATTATCAGAAGAGTACGGAAAGATGGAGTTAGAAGAATTGGCTTGATTTTTAATTGTACTTGGGAAATAGAACATGGGCTTGCTGTTAAAATTGAGGATGAAGAAATAGTTGAGACAGGCTTCCAAGATATCGTTCTATGATTGTCTGAAATGCCTAACTAAAAAGGGGAATAACAATGGCGAATATAGATCGAGCAAACGAGAAAATAACGATAAATGAAGTTCGTGAATTTGAAAGTCAATATGGTCTTAAACTTCCTGAGCCATATATTGATTTTTTGCTTAAATATAACAGGGGATATCCTGAACTATCCATATTTAAGATTTCTGATGAAGAGGGTGAAAGCGTTTTAAATGATTTTTACGGCATTGGTGATATGAAGGACAGTTTGGCCAAAGTGTTTGAGGTTTTAGATGGTGTACTACCTGAAGGATTTATTTCAATCGGTAGTGATCCCGGGGGAAATGAGATTTGTATAGGAATTAGTGAGGAGTACTTTGGACAAATATATTTCTGGATGCATGACATGGAGTCAGTTGAAGAGATGGATAACATGTTTTTATTAAGCAGCAGTTTTAAGGATTTCTTTGATCACTTATATTAATTTGGAAATGCGGAATGTGAAATTTGTTCTGTTGAAAGCGTAATTCCTTTTTGGAAAATGTACAAAGATGAAAGTACTGCGTTATTAAAATTAAATGTAGATTGAAGCTCGGAGCGCTCAGGCGCTCCCTTTTTTGTTTTCCTGAGTGATGCGAAGAACAAATTACAAAAAACTATGTGTTTCTACAAGTATTTGCCGATAACTAGATTAGTGGCTTTGAAGTTCGAGAGGCTATACTTGAGAATGAAAAATGAGGTGTGATGCAAGTGTCAGTATTAGACAAAAATAAAATTGATGGTATTGGTAAAAGTGAAAGCGATAATAAGGTAGCCTTAATGATTGCAGACCATTTAGACTGGGAAAATGAGCTCGAACACTTAACTTTATTGCAGGACAAAATTAATGCTTATTTATCTTTTATTGAAAGCGGGCAAATCTATAACGTTTACCCGGATGCGAAGTCAGTAGATGGATTTATAATTGATTTAAGATTTAGATATAAACCAACTGAGAATTGTAATAAATTATTGGAGTTTTTCAGAAAAAGTACGCAAGATTTGAATATTGAGTTTGAACTACATGAATCCTAAAAACGGGATGCCGGGGAAAATTGGTTTATGAGCATTCGAAAAAGAAAAACAATGATTCAAACACTTGATAAACGTTTATAAGCTCTTTCCAACCTTTTT
Source organism: Paenibacillus sp. NPDC058071 (assembly GCF_042885235.1). Classification (NCBI taxonomy): domain Bacteria; kingdom Bacillati; phylum Bacillota; class Bacilli; order Caryophanales; family Paenibacillaceae; genus Paenibacillus; species Paenibacillus sp. NPDC058071. The sequence continues at coordinate 11,913 of NZ_JBHVSK010000023.1, read as the reverse complement.
TATTAAGTAGGAATGAGCTTTTTTGTTTGCGGCACAAGAACTTAAAATTGGTTTATAAAATAACTGGAGGTTCTTACTTTGATTAATTGGTCGATTTTAACAATGGATAAGAAAATAATATATTATTTGGGGCTTAGTGAGTCCGTTATCCAAACGTTAAGCAGCAACGATTTTTTTGAGCATGCTCGAAGTACTCTGGATATTTGTTGGGAATGGTTGGGAACAAGAATTCCTACAGGAGATGAGATATACACGTTATTAGATGATGGCACAGAGTTCGGAGGATTATTTATTCAAATGCAAATGGATGTAAAAGAAGAAAATGAGGCGAAATTGAATTGTATAGTTGATGCCATTTCTTTTGTGAACAAGCAAGCGTATGTTTTTGAAGGTGCAAGGTATTTACCCGCCCCGATTGAAAATGTAGATGATGAATTAATTATTCATTTCTTAGACTGTTTTCATAGAATTGATCCAAAGAATAAGAAAATTGCAGAAGACTACTTTGATTATGTAATAAATACTGATATTAAAACCAAAGTAGATGTGGTTACTTACTTTAATACGTGATAGGAGATAAGTAAGTAAACTTATAGCAGCGAACAATTAAAAGTTTTGAACTTAGAAGCAATGAAAAAAGGAGCTTAACAACAAATGATCCAAAGCACAAAAGTTATAAATGGAAGGAAATTTGTTGCGAACTGTGTGGAATATTTGTCACCACAAGCAGAGTGGTTATTGGAGCTGTTTAAACAAATAGAAGCAGATCGCGGTCAGATAATACCTGGTATGAAAATACAGATTGGTTGGACTATTTATACCGTTATTGATCGGAATGGGGTATTGGAGATAGCTGCTCCTGATTACAAGACAAACCCATTTAGTGACGTGAGTGAGGATCTTTCAGTTTCTCTATCGGTGCAATTAGCTCAAAATCATATAGTAAATAAACTAAATATTGATGGTGAAGCAGCTTTGTTTCAGGACAAGATTATTGTAGCCAAAGGGGCCTTTAATTTAGAAAAAGTATATTTGGAACGTTCTAAAAATTATACTAATGGCGACTCTGGTTGGTATCTCGGACCAATTGAAAAATCAAATGAGCATGCTGAACTCGAAGCTTACTATATATATGAATTGTTAACGCTTAGGCCGTCTTTGCTTAAAGCACTTGCAATTCCTAGAGGTTATATTGTTGTGTTTGAAAAGGATGAAATCGAAGCGGTATTGGATGAAAATGATAATAGTGTTTGGCAATAGAAGATGAGACACACAGCTATTTAAGAGAGAGGATGAAGAGGATGAGTATATCTCCTCAAAAATCAACTATTGGCTTATCTAGCTATGAATGATTATTCATGTTCGCCAGGAACTGTTACCCGAACATAATATTTAAAAAGTATAATAACTTTGATTAAAAAATCTTTTTGTAAGTAGGTGTTTGATGTGTTTAAAAAGGGAAAATATGATGAAATAGTGTTTAAATTAAAAAAGAGAAAAAAGGAAATTATTATTGAGAATAATTTTAAGGGGGATTATGTATGGATCTTCAACAATTTATCAGATAATGAAATATCAATAGATCATAAACTTCTTTCATATGAAAAAGCCGAAAAATTTAATACTGAATATCATGAAATGTTTGAAGAAATAACTAAGGATATGTGGATATTTGCAGAAACGGGTCAAGGGGATTTTTGGCTAGTTGATTTAGCCAATGCTCAAAATAGCATCTATTTTTATGATCATGATTTATCTATTGTGGTGGATATGTCGATAGATATGAAAGAGTGGTTTGAATTAGCTGACATCGTATCACAAAAAGAAGAACTATTTAAAAATCATAGGAATATCTATTTTGATGAAAATTTAAATTTAAAAGACGAATATAGACGACAAATTCTTGCTGAAGTTGAAAAAATAAAAAAAGGGCTATCGAGTACCTATCCTTTCGAATTATGAATAAGATGTCACTAATAAGAAGGGTGTTATGAAATGGGAAATCAAAAGTTAACTGTTTTTAATCCCAATTGTATGTATGAGTTTTTTATTTCTTCTGATTACCCGGACAAATATTGGATTCACTACGATTCTAATTTATTATTGAAGCACATAAATTTTATTATAGGGAAAAAAATCGCAACTTCTAATGAAACTCTTCCTGAATTCTCATTGAAAGGAAAAGTAAGCGAAGAAAAGCTATTGAACTATGATTTACTTCATTGTGGAAATGGTCCGAGTCTAATTAGCCCCAAGTTCACGGAAATTATATTGACATACTTTAATAATGAAGTTCAATTAATTGAAGCTAAACTTAGAGTGAATGATAAAGAATATTCGGGATATCATATAATGAATATTATAGAAAAAGTATCTTGTATGGATAAAGAACGATCGGTTTTTAAGTTAAGCCACCGTCCAGATGGTCCAATCACTATTAATAATCTTGTTATTTCAAAACGTCAATTAAATGCACTAAATATATTTAGACTAGAGGAATCGCTCTCTACCATTGTAGTTAGTCCTAGGTTTGCAGAGTTATGTAGTGCTGCTAATCTCGAGGGATTATCTTTTGTTGAAATCGAGGTTAATTAAACAGATTTTTTAGATAAACTGCATGATGATGATTTATTTGATAATGTTGATAGATGCAAAACAAGCCAGAATTTCTATACGAAAGTTGCAAATAGAGATACTTTGTAGACAATAGAAATACTAAGCATTCTCGAAAGTATGCTGTCAGCCAATAATAACTGGCTGGCTATTTGTTATTTTATAAAGGGTATAACACTCACGATCGAGAGTATGCATGATGAGCAAGGTTGTTAGACCCGACGGACAAGAGGTTACGTTAACCTACGATAGCATCGTTAGAAGGATTGAGAAACGTTTTTCTGGTTTGGTAGGAAAAACAGATAGTCATCTAGACAAGAGCAGCGTGGCAAAACATAAGGATTAAGTTAATAGAAGGGTGCAAAAAGTTACCATGATGAAACAAAAAATATATGCAATGGGAAAAAAGAGTGGTAGAGGTGTACCTATTTCCTTAGATGCAGTATTAGCAGAGGAATATAATGATAAAAACCCAATGCCCGATATGAATTATGAGTGGACTATTAGTCACGGTACAGAAAAAGTTAGATTTCCAGAATATTTATTTTTAGTTTAGACAAAGAAGTATTTGTTCTAAAAGGTTCATTAATGACCAGGTTTTTATTTTGTAGCGAAACATTCAAAAATGAAATTGAAAAAGAACATTTGAAGGGCGTGGATTTTATTCCAATTGAAGAGTTGCCGGCTTATTATAATAAGAAATATTTTTTATAACGTAATAACTTAGCTTATTGTATGTTACTTATATCAAGAATAGGAGGGTAATGTAATGGATAGTAAGCTCAGAATATCGCTTAATTTTCCTGGTATTGTCGTTTTTGATCCAGTAACACTATCTGAGTATCTAAGAGAAAAAAATATAACGGTGTTAGATTTGATCACTTACTTCAATGAAAATGAAGAAGTCGGAAAAGAAGTTATAACGCGAGGAGCAATCATTCCGATTTATCCTATTCCTGAATTGGATTATAGAATCATTATTAATCTTGAAAGTACAAAAGACTTAGACTTCCCACTGGAATGGATGTTATTTGAAACTGAACCATTTCCATTTCAAGTGTCGAGTGAGTTAGTAATCATTTCTGACATAGTATCTATTATGAGTTGGGAAGAGGAGTTTTTTGTTAACTATGAAAACCATCTTGATGAACGATCTACTTCGAACGATTATACGAAAATTCCAAGAGGACATTACGGAGTAAGTATTATTGGTTATTGTGAGCCAAATAAAGGTTTGGATGCAGACTTTGGATATATACTTAATTTTCAAAAGCACTCGAGCTTGCCTGAGTTTAATTTCACTAAGAGTATAAATGATTATAATTTTGTTGTTGATCCGTTATTGAAAAATAAAAGCACTGATCACAAGAAGTAAGTGTTGCTAGGTTAGAAATGCTGATTATAAATCACATGTACTTGTGTCAGATTCTCTTAAAGTAGTTAACCTTAATCGGCTGAATGTCGTTTATAAGAAAACATGAAGGGGATGCAACTCATGAATACATTAAAAGAATCTATACTGCAATTTATTCAAACTTATACTCAATCCAAGCAGCCTTTTGAGTTCTTTATTAAAGAAGGTGAAATTGTCCATCAGCCTAATATGCCAAAAGATTTAATCGATATTCGAATTCCATTGTCTAATGAACTGAAGTATCTTTATGAGAATTTTCGTATTAGTGGCCCTGTAAGAGAGGACAATCATCAATTGGATGGTGTCGATATTGATCTTGGAAACAATGTTCTATATCTCTATGCTCCGGACCGTTTATTAAAAAGACAATCAGGTTATAGGTGGGTTAATAAAGAAGGACAGTATTATGAAGATCCTAGTTGGAATCCCCATTGGATTGTAATCGCAGATATTGATTCTAGCCCGATTGTAGTTGACAGTGGTCTTATAAACTCGCCTGTATTTGCAAGCTACGAAGGAGGAGAACTATTCTCTGTATCGGATTCGTTGGCTAGTTTCTTTGATGCACTTTCTGTTGTCCTTCAGGTATCTCATGCATTTAACGGTGAAATCATAGATGAGGAAACGCTTGAGGTCAAAAGTGAATTTGTAGATCGATTAGAAAAACAGTTAGAAACATTACTAGGGAAAGGTAATACCGATAATCTATTGGATTATTTGTCTATACGTGAAAAATAAGAATGGAGTGCAAAAACTATCATGAATAGAAAGCAAATATATGCGATGGAAGGGAAAAGCGGTAGAGGAGTTCCTAGTTTTATGAAAGCCGTATTAGCATAGAAGTCTAATTTAATGCCGAGCGTTATATCTTTGAACGTGATAATGTGATTCTGATAAATGGGTAGGGTAATCAGGCAGCGGTAAACGGTATTCAGACTTAAAAAGACTTTGTTTTAGGATACGAAAAGCTTGTTGTTGCAATGGGGATGACGACGATGGATAAAATATTAAATGAAATTGAGAAACGACTATCGGATCTTAGCATTTCAACAAATGGAGATAAGAGTATTAATGAGGAAGATCTAGGAAGTATTGAGCAAAGATATGAGATATCTTTTCCAGAAGTGTATAAACAGTTTCTGTTGAGGTACGGAAATTTTACATTCGAGCAAGAGATTCGATTTCGAACTATAGAAAAAACGCCGTGGTCACAGGATGACAACCTTGAGTCCTTTAGTTCATTTTTTGTGTTATCTGATGAATCAAATAATTTAGAGAAAAAAATTGAACAGTATTACGATAGGATTCCAACGTCGGTACTTCCAATTGCTGATGATTCAGCTGGAAACCTTATATGTATTGGAGTCAGAGGCAACTATCAAGGGAAGATCTATTTTTGGGATCACGAAAATGAATGGGTCGCAAAGGTAATGTTGAAAGAAGAAGTACAAGGGATAACTAGCATTGATGACTATTGGGAGAACCTATATTTAGTGGCGGATTCTTTTATTGATTTTATTAGAAGTTTAGAGATTAAAAAAGAAGAAGAAGTAGAGGATATTAACTCGAAAATCATTGGTATTCATATGAGTAATGATTTTATGGAAAAAATGAGGCTGGCAAGAGAGAGAGTAAAAATAAAAGAAAAGAGAGAAAAGTAGGATGGATTGATTAGGAGTGAGTAGTACAAAATGAATCAATTCAAGAATTTAAGTGTGGACGCCAAAGTAGTATTCCTCCTTTCATTGTGCGAACTAATTATCGACAAGATTTCAAAGTCTGAAGGTTATGAAGTTGCTTTGGAGTCATTAGAGAAATGTTGGGAATGGGTTAAATTTAAAAACATTGAGGCTTATAACCTTTACCTTTACCTAGAAAACATGGACGAGACAGACGTGATGACATTCATGCAATACGAGAAGGATAGCGACAGAGAAAAAGTATGGATATGTCTAGCAAATGCTCTAGCATATACAATATGGGAGGCGTATCAATATGAAAAAGAAAAATTTCTCCCACAAACTATTGAAAGTGTTAATTATGAGACTGTTGAGAACTTTTTAGCGGCTTTTAATGAGGTCTATGTGTTGGATGGTTTGGCAGATAAATTACTACATAACTTTGAAAAAAATTACCCTATGGGTATTGATAAGCAATAGGGGATAATGCTAAGCGAAGGAAATAATCATTTATGGATAATGTACAAATTGCCAAAGAAATTCGTATAGCTATTAAGCAAGGTAATACTGCAAGAGTTACTGAACTAATTGGCAACAATATTGAATTATTAAATATGATGACACCTTTTGGAACGTGGCTTCATGTAGCTGCTTCGGAAGGCCAACTTGATATAGTTAAGAAACTTATATAATTAGAAGCTGATGTTAATAAGCTTGGTGGTGCATATGGTGGTGGAGCAATCAACGAGGCTGCTTCAGAAGGACACTTAGATGTGGTGAAGTATTTATTATCCTATGGTGCAAAATTGGATGTCAGTGATCCTGTAAGAAATCCGTTGTTTGGTGCGATTAGTAATGGACATGTAGAAATTGCAGAGTTTTTAATCAAAAGAGGTATTGATATAAGTGTTAAGTACAGTGGTGATTATATGACAAATATGGATGCTCTGGCTTTTGCTCAAGAACAGGGACAAACTGCAGTAGTAAAATTATTGGAGCCTCATTATTTAAGGAGGGAAGACATGGCTTCCTTACATTCACCCATAAAAGAAAAATTTGAATTCCTCATTAATAAGAGTAATGAACAATTTGAAAACGGTAACCATAATGACTCTATTAAAACACTGGAAGAAGCATGGGGGTTATTGCCTGAACCGAAAGGTATTTATAGTGAAGAAAGCTTTCATCTAGTGAAGGATATTATTGATACTTGCTTTGTTATAAACGATTTTATAAAGGCGAAAGAATGGTCGGATAAAATTTATTTAACAGGATTTGCACGAAAAGATACAGGTAAAAAGGAATTTATCTCAGGAAAAGTGGCTTATGAATTGGGTGATTTAGAATTAGCAAAAGAGTTTTTCAGCATTGCTAATAAAAAATCAGAAGGCCGCTGTTTCGAGGATGAGCATACCAAGTATCTTAGATGCTTTAAAAGTTAAAGATCAAGAGAACGCTGTGAGAGGTATATCCGCTGTTTTATTTTGAAAGAGAAGAAAAAGGAGAGTAATGCCCTAAGGGAGGGGTAATAGTGGCTATCGAAAATGATTTTGTTGAGAGGATTAGTAAAATCAATTGGTTTTCAAATTGTGGAAATGCTCTTGAATATTCTATTCAATTTGAAGTCGTTAACGAATCGAACTGGAAAAGGGCTACAAAACATTCTCAAAGCAGAAATTGGGAAGCAATTACGCTGGAGGTTGGAAACCAATTAACTGAGTTTTTATCTGTAAAATTCCCCGATAAATTTAGAAAATGGAACCAGCTAGTTAGGGAAGGTAAAGAAGTGATTGAGCAATATGTCGTCCCTAAAATAAACGAATATATAAATCAAAAAGAGCTATCTCCCGCGATTCTAGATCATGTGAAATGGGATGTTATTAGTGCAATTATGGAGTACAACTACAAAGACGAGAAAGATCCGATTTTTTTTCTAGAGCTGCTTAAAGTATACGAATCAGGTAACTTCCCATGTGGATGGAAAGGCAGCTGGCCAAATGGTAAATTGATCGTTTATTAAAATAGACCTTTGGGTTGGTATGGTTAATGCCATCGCAATGTTCAACAAGTCGATTATGGTTAAGGAGCTGGAGCATGGAAATTAATAACAGTGAGTTCGGGGGCTTTTTAGTTTCTAAAAATATTGTTGCAGGTTTTCCTATTCGCTATTCATTTCGAGAAAAAAGCTCTATCCCTCAATGTAATGGGTGGAATTTATACTCAATAGCTGATGATGATGAGTATATTAGTAATCCAGATCATTTTTCAATTCTAAGTGCAGAATCTATTTTTAAGCTATCTCCTATCGTTTTAGATCTTTTTAATGCTCCATACGGAACGGATCTATGTTGGTTATATGAAAAAGGAGTACACACAGGATTCTATGATTTGATTGCCGAGAAAGAAGTTACATTAAATGAAATTTTAAGAAACACTTAAATAGCAGTTGGGATAGCCCATTTAATCAAATGAGGTGCCTAGGTGGAAAGATTATCGAAAAAAACAATAAGTATATTAGAACAATCAGGGTGGACAACTGACCGAAAAATAGATATAAGCTCTAAAGTTAACTATTTAGAAGATAAGGGGTATATCGTTTTCGATTGTGTAAAAGAAGCTTTGGAGCAGTTTAGTGGAATGACGTGTTGCTATGAGTATAATGGCAACTTGGAGGATTTTAGGATAGAGCCAGAGGAAGGTCTGGGGGATTTAGAAAGAAAGCATTATAAGAGATATGAAGTAATAATAGGTGCCGAATTGGTTGTTATTGGTACAGCCTTTAGAGATAATGCAGTAATGTTTATGTCTAAGACAGGGGAAGTTTATGGTGTTCGAGATGATTACTACATTTGGGAATTTGGGAGAGACATCTATGAAGCTCTCAACCATTTATGTGAAGGAAAAGAGTTCATACCCATATATATTGAAGAAGGTACTGAATAATGAACTTTTGCAGAAGTAATAGTAGGTGAATTTTAAGGTGTAAGTAAAAAAAAGGTGGGCGCGATGAAAGAGTCAAAAGAGATTATATTTAATGAGATTTCTAATGAATCGCTAAAGCCACGTATTGGCGGCATGAGCTTTTTACCAGAAGATATGGACTGGCCTGAAAATCCAGATGGTGAAAAATTAGTAGTTATTTTAAGTTTACCAACTGATTTTTTGAAATCTAATTTTGGATTAAACTATCCAGAGGATACTGTGGTTTCAGTATTTACAACGTATAATCAAAATGATTTTTTCCTAGATAAGATTGTTTATCATGGTGATGATTCTGAATTAGAGCACATTCGAAGCGGCTTTACCAAAGTGCTCTTACATCAAATAGGAAAACCTCGCAATGATGCTGAATATATCATTCCAGCTCAAGAAGTTATTGTCGGTGGTCCAATTGGAACAGAGGAATATACCGGTTCGAAAATCGGCGGTAATCCGAGTTTTTTGCAAAACGAAGATTATTCTTTGTTAGATGAATATTTATTCTGTCTCCAACTTTATGGCAGCGATTATCATGAAGAATACAAAGATATATTTTATTTAACTGATTCAATAGGTTATTTATACTTAAATCCTAATACTGATGAAAATAATGCTGGTGTTTTTTTCACACAGTCGACTTGATTTATCACACGAAAGTTTTAATAGTAAGCTGGTTTTCGATCGTAATCGGAGCCAGCTTATTTAGCTTCAACTAATCTTTTAGACGGGAGAAAAGGATTGATAAAATGGGCATGACAAGCTACGAAAGAATAAAAAATTCTGTAGTACTTGATTTTGGGGAATATATGGAAGAAGGTTTGAATGTGGCGCAGGTTTCAGCAAGAACATTGGAAGAGGATTGGGGAGTAGTAAATGATAGTTTGTTCGCCAAAACATTATACTTCGTTTCTATTGCAATGGAGAGTTTGAAATACAAAGAAATTGCTGATTTTATATACTCTAAAATAGATAGTTATCTGGAAAATACTAAATTTGAAGAGAGTATCGATAAAAATGACATTGAAAGACTATTGCAAGACATTCAAATTTGTAAAGAGTTAATGGATAAAGATGATTATAAAATCAGGGAAACAAGCGATTCTGCTCATTCAAGAGTAGAATACATCTTAGGCTTGAAAGTTGATGAACGTTAGTGTGAAGGTGTTGAGATTTAATTTTTTGAAGGAGAAGTACTATGAGTTATAACATAGAATGGTCAGATCAAATAAATGTAGATATTCATAAAATCAAGGATCTGGAAGAGAAATGGAGTATCCACTTTCCTCAGGGATACGTTGATATTGTGTTAACACATGATGGTTCAGTACCTTACGTTACGAATGAACATGGGGAGCGGGGCCAAGGAGTTATTGAAGTACCAGGGAAATTATCATGGAGTATTCAATTACTATCATTAATAGAAAAAGAAGTGCTTGGGGAAATTATTACTCCGATTGAACTAGCCTATCATACTTTGGTTGAGGCCTTGCCCCCAAAAGTATTTCCTTTTGCGATTAATGGGGCTGGTGATAAATTTTTGTTTGATTATAGAGTAGATGAGAACGAACCGAAAATCGTTTTTCAGAATCATGAGGACGTTATATTAGAAACTGAAATGACTGATGAGGAATTGGAAGAGAAATCACTCGAAGATTGGCAGAGCGAAACATTAGATCATGTGTGCGAGTCATTTGAAGTATTCCTTCGTTTAATTTCACCACGGTTGAAATGAGGTGACTCTCAATGGATGCAGACAATAATAAAAAGCTCTTATAGATTGGAGGTATGACAGTTGTGAAAGTAGAGCCAAACTTTCCGAATACAGTCGTGGTGTTGGTGAAGCACAAAGAAGAGTATTCTTGGTATGTTAGTGAAAAAGAATTATGGATTATGGATTTGGTGAAGTTAGACAACGCCTTCCGGAGAAAATTTAATCAGCCTGAAGTAACCGAAACAGAGGCTGACTATGAAGAACGTGTAGGATGCGAAATACTGTCTGAAAAAAATATAGAACAATTTCAAGAAGCCGTGGAACACTTCAAAGTAAGCTATACAGAATTGGCGGATTACTTTAAGTTATATTCGGAGGTATACCTGGATGGAGAGAATCCTGAAGTTGATACTTCGTTTTATTTAGACTTTGATCATAAAATCTTTCACTCTTTTTTCAAAGAACCGGGTTCTTATGAGGATTTTGTTCCAACGGGATGGAGAGGGATTTATGAAAAAGTTGAAAAAGATATAATTCCCGAGAATGCAAAAAGAAAGTGAAGCTCGAGACTATTTCATTCAGCTGAGATTAGGAGTGATAGGAAATGGAAGAGAAAAAGATGAATGAATTAAATATCCTGACTGCATCAGAAGTTATGGAACTAGGAATCGAGTTTATAGAAGATGTCTGTTATTCAGGTGAATATGGGCAGCAAGTTTTCAATAAGCCAATGGAAGAAGGCGGAACCGCTATTACAGGATTGTTATATGAAAAACGTGCAAATGGCGCATTAGCCTATTATAGTTTTTATGAGAATGGCATTCCACATGGTGTGACAGTGTGGTTTTATCAAAGCGGAAAGGTCAGAGAGCATACCAATATGGAAAGAGGAACAACCACCGGCAGGAGCATTTCATGGTTTGAGAGTGGCAAAGTAAAATCAGTTACAGAAAAAAAGTATGGGTTCAAAGTATACGGTCGTGAGTGGGATGAAAACGGGAACTCAATTGAAGTGAAAAATGGGCCAACTGATTTTGAAAAGATAATGATTACTAAATACGACTCTTGAAGCTCGAAAGATTAGTTCATTATATGAAGGAAACCACAGTCCTCTGATTTAATAGGTGAATTGTCCAAGCTGCAATCAACATCCAGATAACATCATAGATTTAATCCTCTCTGTTATATAGAAGAACAAGGTTAATATAAAGAAAGAGTACTGAATATAAATTCTTTTAAAAAAAGACTTGCACTATTCTATTTGAGTATGGTATATTCTAATTCCGGCCGAGAGAAACACGGTTGGCGAGGCAAGCGAAGGACAAGCCTGTAGAGAGCTTTTGAAGCTCGAAACAAGCTGAAAAATAAAGCTTGCATCGAAATAACGGATGTGCTAAGATAACAAACGTTGTTGAAAAAAACATTGTTCTTTGAAAACTGAACAACGAGCGAAACTGCCCTGTTAATCCTAACGGATTAATGGAAAAGCGATAAAAAAGATTGAGCAAGTCAAACAC
>NZ_JBHVSK010000022.1:45266-100636 GCF_042885235.1 Paenibacillus sp. NPDC058071 | reverse complement strand
AACACGACCGTTAAGCCCTCCAGCGCCGATGGTACTTGGACCGCAGGGTCCTGGGAGAGTAGGACGTCGCCAAGCTACGAGAGACCTACCGCATTTATGCGGTAGGTTTTTTGTTGTGTTCGAAAGTTCGAAAGTAGGTGTTGGCGGCGCCCTCGATAAGCCGATTTATTCGGTGCGGAATGAACGACGCCAAGCATGGGAAGCCTACCAAAACAATTATGGTAGGTTTTTTTGCTATATCCGGAAAAGTTTGTGACCTATTCTCGAAGCGATACTATGAAGTAGAACTGCTGATTCTTGCTCGTTTTGTACGGGATATGACATAATCAAGGATAAGCTACCACGACAATGTTAATTGTACGCATTGCCTGGTCACTACCTATTAGTACGTCGATGCAGATACAGATGCGTTGAACAAGAGAAGCAAAGTAGAAGGAGGTAAGTGGAGATGACGCTAGACATTCGCACTTTCGGGACGGAGCTTTTAGACGAGTCGCTGGAACTGTCTAAGTTTGCATTTCAAGTACAAATAACACCTGAAGAAGAGGAACGAATGCGTGAAAGGATCAAGAAAGAGTCGGCGACCCAACTAGGCGCGTTTATTGAAGGTCAACTAGCCGCCAAGCTGACGAAGCTGAATCTGCAGGTTTATCTCGGAGGCAAGTCTTTTGAGATGGGGGGCATTGCAGGGGTCTCTACATGGCCGGAATACCGCAGGCAAGGTCTCGTAGCGAAGCTGTTGAGCCGCATACTGGAAGAGATGCGGGACAGCGGTCAGACGGTCTCTATGCTTGCTCCTTTTGCTATCGGTTTTTATCGCAAATTCGGCTGGGAGCTGTATACCGATCGCAAGGAATACGAGATTGAGGCAGCAAAGCTCCCTCCTCGCACGCCATACCAAGGAACAATCAAGCGGACTAGTGACTATGACCTTTTAAATACTATTTACAACGAGTATGCGCAAAACTATAACGGCACATTGACGCGGTCGGCGGTTTGGTGGGAGCAGCGCATTCAGAGCCGGTTTCCCGGCAGCCAGTCAGCCGTCTATTATGATACCGAAGGGCGGGCATGCGGTTACGTTCGCTACAAGGTGGCCAGCCGGGAATTAGCGCTGTCTGAGTTTGTCTATACAACGGAAGAAGCCAGAAGCGCTTTGTGGTCGTTTCTCGGACAGCATGATTCGATGATTGATCGATTAAAAGCATCGCTGCCAATCGACGACGCATTGCCGTACCTTTTGCCGGATCCTCGAATTAAACAGACGATATATCCGTATTTTATGGCACGGATTGTCGACTTGGAATCGTTCTTGAAACAATACCCATTCAACAAAGGAGAACAATCGTTGGCCGTTCAGCTCGACATAGCGGATGAGCATGCACCTTGGAACAGCGGTCGTTACTCACTAAAGGTTGGCGCGAACGGTACGGCTGAGGTCGTTAAATTGCCGCAGGCCGAAACGGCGTCAGCCGGTGCCGAGTATGTTCGCACCAGTATCGGTCAACTATCCGCCATACTATTCAACTACAAGAGTACAGAAGAGCTTCGGCGTCACGGATTGCTCCAATGCAATTCGGAGACAGCCGCTGAGCTGGATAAGAGAATACCAAAGCTTACCCCATTCTTGGCCGATTTTTTCTAGTCCATGGTACCTCTTCCATCGCCTTAAACGAGTGGGTCAAACTGCCTAACGAACGCGTTCGCCCAGCCTTGACAGCCCCTACCCCCTCTGCTAATATTGCAATAATATACGTGAGAGGCATCAAAATTAAGGGAGGAACATACTCGTGTGGGAAACGAAATTCGCCAAGGAAGGTCTTACATTCGATGACGTGCTGCTCATTCCAAGGAAATCAGAAGTGCTGCCACGGGAATCAAACATTTCGACACAACTCAGCGGGAGCATTAAACTGAACATTCCACTTATCAGCGCAGGGATGGACACGGTAACAGAATCGGCTTTGGCGATTGCAATAGCTCGTGAAGGCGGTATCGGCATTATTCATAAAAACATGTCGGTCGCGCAGCAAGCGGAAGAGGTCGATCGCGTGAAACGTTCGGAAAGCGGCGTTATCACGAATCCGTTCTCGCTTACGCCTGAGCATCATGTGTATGATGCAGAAGAACTCATGGGCAAATACCGCATCTCCGGTGTTCCAATTGTTGATGCTGAGAAGAAACTAGTGGGTATCATTACGAACCGCGACTTGCGCTTCGTTCACGATTACTCGATCAAGATCAGCGAAGTGATGACCCGCAGCGAACTGGTGACAGCTCCAGTGGGTACGACGCTGCAGGAAGCGGAAGTGCTTCTGCAGAAGCATAAAATCGAGAAGCTGCCGCTTGTCGACGAGACGAATACGTTAAAAGGACTTATTACTATTAAAGATATTGAGAAAGCGATCCAGTTCCCGAACGCGGCGAAAGACAAGCAAGGCCGTCTGTTGTGCGGCGCGGCTGTAGGCATCGGCAAAGATACAGCCGACCGCGCCGACGCGCTCGTTCAAGCCGGTATCGACGTGCTGGTCGTGGACTCGGCACATGGTCATCATATTAATATCCTTGATGCCGTTCGCAAGCTGCGCGCGAAATACCCGGATCTGATCATTATCGCCGGCAACGTGGCGACGGGCGAAGCGACGCGCGATCTGATCGAGGCTGGCGCATCGGTCGTGAAAGTCGGCATCGGACCTGGCTCGATCTGTACGACACGCGTTATCGCCGGCATCGGCGTTCCGCAAATTACGGCGATTTACGATTGCGCGTCGGTTGCTCGTGAATATAATGTACCGATCATTGCAGACGGCGGCATTAAGTATTCCGGAGACATCACCAAAGCGATCGCGGCTGGTGCGAGCGCGATTATGATCGGCAGCTTGTTCGCCGGTACATCGGAAAGCCCGGGCGAGACAGAAATTTTCCAAGGCCGCAGCTTTAAAGTATACCGCGGCATGGGCTCACTCGGCGCGATGAAGGAAGGCAGCAAGGACCGTTACTTCCAAGAGAACGAGAACAAGCTCGTTCCGGAAGGCATTGAAGGACGCGTTCCGTTCAAAGGTCCTCTGGCCGATACGGTGCATCAGCTGCTGGGCGGACTTCGCTCCGGCATGGGCTATTGCGGCGTAGCGAACCTGGATCAGCTTCGCAACGATACGCAATTCATTCGCATTACCGGCTCCGGTCTTCGCGAAAGCCATCCGCATGATGTGCAAATTACGAAAGAAGCGCCAAACTACTCGCTGTAATGACCCGATATCGGGAAGCACGGCAGACATCGGACGCTTGCGATTCAATCGCAGCGTCCCGTGTCTGCTTTTTTTGTGGAAATAAGCAGAAAGCTGTCTGTTCAGGTTTCTCTCTCCCTCTCGCATGTGATACAATTACATCGATAAACTTAGGAGAAAAGGGGAGAGGAATGTTGAAGGCAAAATTTAGCCCGCCCAGAATGAAGTCGGTTGCAGTCGCTTTCATGGCTGTCTGGTTGGCGGTGTTCTCAGCGGCAGGCGCTGTGAATGCAGCGGGCACGGCTGGCGGCGAGTGGGTCGACAACCCGCTTGGACTTGAAGTAAGCTCTGCCATTCTGATTGATGCGGATTCAGGACAAGTAGTTTATGAAGTGAATGCGGACGAGCCTCGGCCTCCCGCAAGTATGACGAAGCTGATGACGGAGTACATAGTACTCGAAGAAATTTCCAAGAAGGCACTAACCTGGGATGAAATCATTACCGTAAGCCAGGAAGCCGCTTCTACGCCGCCGGATGGCTCGCAAATTTATTTGGCGGCAGGCGACCAGCACTCGGTAAAGGACTTATATATCGCAATGGCAGTCGGTTCTGCGAATGACGCAACAATCGCTTTGGCTTCCCAAATCGGAGGAAGCGAGGCCGGATTTATCGATAAGATGAACGAAACGGCAAAAGAACTCGGGCTGACTACGGCGCATTTTACAAGCGCGACGGGTCTGCTCGATACGACAATCATTTCGGCTAGAGACATGGCCAAGCTGGCACAGACTATTCTGGCCAAGCATCCGGAGTTTTTGGAATACTCCAATTTGCAGAAGTACAAATTCCGCGAGCGCGACAAGCAGCCAATGATCAACTGGAACTGGATGCTGGGTGCGAACAAGGACGTTAAGAACTTCAAACAGTTCGCCTACGAAGGCGTAGACGGCATGAAAACCGGCTACATATCCAAGGCGGGTTATACGTTCACCGGCACGGTAAAACGCGGCGACACGCGTTATATCAGCGTCGTAATGAACACCAGGTCGAAGGAAGCGCGTTTTGGCGAAACGGCCAAGCTTTACAACTATGCGTTCAACACGTTTGAGAAAAAATCGGTCATCGCACCGAAGACGGTAGTTGAAACGCTAGAAAAGACCAAAATTAAAAAAGGCGTTCAGAAAACGGTGCCTATCGTCACCGAATCCGATGTTACGTTTACAGTGAAGAAAAATGTCGAACCCAAAATCGAGATGACCGGTCACGAGCTGATGAGCGATAGTGAACTGGTAGCTCCGATCAAAGCAGGCCAGAAGGTCGGAACGGTGACATACACGTACACCGACGATGAAGGCAAGAAAATCGACAAAACAGTAAATCTGATCGCTTCCGAAGATGTGAAGAAAGGCGGTTGGTTCCGTCTTTTCTTCCGCGGCATCGGTCATTTCTTCTCCGGGCTGTTTGACGGCATCGTCAACCTGTTCTAATCTGCCGTATACAGGTAAAACAAGGGTTGTCTGAAAAGTGGCGTTCCTGTAAAATTAATGGTTAGAACATGTGGGCGATACTGCATATACAAGTACAAATCTGCGAAGCGCCAATGCCGCATCTGCGGCTTGGCCAAGCCGAATTTTGAGGAGGACTCATCAGTAATGGAAACAGGAACTTCGCGTGTAAAACGCGGTATGGCAGAAATGCAAAAAGGCGGCGTCATCATGGACGTTATGAACGCCGAGCAAGCTAAAATCGCGGAAGCGGCAGGCGCAACGGCCGTTATGGCGCTGGAGCGCGTACCTTCCGACATTCGTGCGGCAGGCGGCGTAGCTCGTATGGCCGACCCGACGGTTACGGAAGAAGTTATGAAAGTCGTTTCGATCCCGGTTATGGCGAAAGCCCGCATCGGTCATATCGTTGAAGCGAGAGTACTGGAATCGATGGGCGTCGATTATATCGACGAGAGTGAAGTTCTGACTCCGGCTGACGAAGTTTTCCATATTAGCAAGAACGAATTCACTGTTCCGTTCGTATGCGGCGCCAAAGATTTGGGCGAAGCGCTTCGCCGTATTCAAGAAGGCGCGGCAATGCTTCGCACGAAAGGCGAGCCAGGAACAGGCAACATCGTGGAAGCGGTACGCCATCTTCGCCTCATCAATGGTCAAATTCGCAAAGTGGCCGGCATGTCCAAGGACGAGCTGTACAACGAAGCGAAATTACTCGGCGTTCCTTACGAGCTGCTGCTTGGCGTTCACGAAAGCGGCAAATTGCCGGTCGTTAACTTTGCAGCAGGCGGCGTAGCGACTCCTTCTGACGCGGCTCTGATGATGGAGCTGGGCGCAGACGGCGTATTCGTCGGTTCCGGCATTTTCAAATCCGACAATCCAGAAAAATTCGCTCGCGCGATTGTTGAAGCAACGACGCATTACAAAGACTATAAGCTGATTGCCGAAGTATCCAAAAACTTGGGTGCTCCGATGAAAGGCATTGAAATTTCGAAGCTTGACGCTTCGCAACGCATGCAAGACCGCGGTCTGTAAGCCCTCGTTTCAATTAAGGCAGAAACAGACTAACGGCAAGCTGTTGTAAGCAAGAAAGGCGTGTTGGCATATGAAAATAGGCGTACTGGCGCTGCAAGGCGCGGTAGCGGAGCATATGCGAAGTTTGGAGGCGGCGGGCGCGGAAGCGGTCGCCGTTAAACAAACCCAGCAGCTCGAAGAACTGGACGGTCTCGTCATCCCCGGCGGGGAAAGCACGACGATCGGCAAATTGATGCGCAAGTATGGATTTATGGATGCGGTTCGCCAATTTTCCGGGCAAGGGAAGCCGTTGTTCGGCACTTGCGCCGGTCTTATTATTTTGGCGGATCAAATCGAAGGTCAGGAAGAAGCGCATCTCGGCGTCATGGACATGGTCGTCGCGCGCAATGCTTTTGGCCGCCAGCGGGAAAGCTTCGAAACCGACTTGCCGGTCAAAGGAATCGAAGAGCCGGTTAGGGCGGTATTCATCCGCGCTCCTCTTATTAAGGAAGTTGGCGAAGGTGTAGATGTATTGTCTACCTATAACGGTGAGATCGTGACGGCGAGACAAGGGCATCTGCTCGCGTCCTCCTACCATCCGGAGCTTACCGATGACTACAGTCTGCATGCTTATTTCGTGAATATGGTGAAAGAAGCGGCTGCCAACCGCTAATAGAGAGGGGTTATTTGTCATGTTGGACGTAAAATGGTTGCGCAATGACTATGAAAAGGTGGAGCAAGCCCTTAGCAACCGTGGCGCTTCGCTTGATCTGATCGCCGGTTTCACCGAAATCGACGTCAAAAGACGTGATTTGCTGGTTGAGACCGATAACTTGAAAAACCGCCGCAACGTCGTATCGCAAGAGGTCGCCAAGCTGAAAAAGTCGGGCGGCGACGCAGAAGCGCTGATCGTTGAGATGCGTGAAGTAGGCGACAGAATTAAAGAGCTCGACGAAGAGATTCGCGTCATCGAGGCGCAAGTCGAACAGTTGATGCTGGCAATTCCGAACCTCCCGCACGAGAGCGTGCCGGTAGGCGCTTCGGAGGAAGACAATGTGGAGATTCGCCGTGTAGGCGATCAGCCGACATTCGATTTTGAACCGAAAGCGCATTGGGATCTGGCTCAAGAGCTGAATATTCTTGATTTTGAACGGGCGGGTAAAGTGACCGGCTCGCGCTTTACGTTCTATCGCGGCTACGGCGCTCGTCTAGAGCGTGCGCTGATCAGCTTCATGATGGACCTGCACAGTGATCAGCACGGCTACGAAGAGGTTCTGCCTCCGTATATCGTCAATCGCGACAGCCTGGTCGGTACCGGCCAGCTGCCGAAGTTCGAAGAGGATTTGTTCAAAATCGCCGATTCGGATTATTTCCTCATTCCGACCGCGGAAGTACCGGTAACGAACCTGCACCGTGAAGAAATTTTGTCGATTGATGATCTGCCGAAGCATTTCGTTGCTTACAGCTCGTGCTTCCGTTCGGAAGCCGGTGCGGCAGGCCGGGATACGCGCGGCTTGATTCGCCAGCATCAATTCAACAAGGTTGAGTTGATTAAGCTGGCGAAGCCGGAAGATTCGTACGATGAGCTGGAGAAAATGACGGCGCACGCTGAGAAGGTGCTGCAGCTGCTCGGACTTCCTTATCGCGTGTTAACGCTTTGTACGGGCGATATGGGCTTCACGGCGGCTAAAACCTACGATCTGGAAGTATGGCTTCCTAGCGCAGGCACTTACCGTGAAATTTCGTCGTGTTCGAACGTTGAAGATTTCCAAGCGCGCCGCGCAGGCATTCGTTTCCGCCGCGAACCGAAGAGCAAGCCGGAATTCGTGCATACGCTGAACGGCTCGGGTCTTGCGGTAGGACGCACCTTTGCCGCGGTTTTGGAAAATTATCAACAAGCGGACGGAACGATTATCGTACCAGAAGTACTTCGTCCTTACATGGGCGGATTGTCGAAAATCGAGCCGCGAGCATAAATATTTGTCCACAGGCCAAAATTGGAGTTGATTCTCGATTTTGGCCTGTGGTACAATAGCTTTTGTTACGCCGTTTCTAAGACGGCCATAAGATGGAGAGGTACCGAAGCGGTCATAACGGGGCGGTCTTGAAAACCGTTAGGGTGCAAGCCCACAAGGGTTCGAATCCCTTCCTCTCCGCCATTTTCACAATAACTTTATCTATGAGGACGTCCGGGAAACCGGACGTTTTTTTGTTGCTAAAAACAGTGTTTAAGAGCGGGCTCATGAGGTGTAATAACAACTTGTGAATAACTACTCGAATAAATGGGGATAAAATCGGCGTCAGTGTGAACAAGTTACGGATAATGTGGATAAACCTGTGGATAACTAGGATAAATCGTCCGAATAATTCGAATCCGGTTATCGCATCTTATGAGTATGGAGGTGCTATGACGAATGGCCAAAAACGACGAGCTTCGCATCGATCAACATCAACTGGCGGACGCTTGGCAACGCGAACTGCCGAACAGAATGAATGAAGCCGATAAATGCGAAGTTTTACCTGACGAGTCGGATGAACGATCGCTGCGCGTGACGATCGAAATCGCCGGCCGGCAATCGTACTCATTGGATTTCAAGGTGACCTATGTGGATAGCAGGGAAGTGAAGGTTGAATTGGTTGATGTGGAAAAAGACCAGGTCTCGGTGGATGAACGAACGGACATTATACAACGGTTAATTCAAGACTATACTCGCCATCTGCATGAATGCGCGCAGGCCTTGCACCAATTGACGCATGCATAATGCATAATAGCCGAGGGAGGCGCGAATAATGGCAAAAGCGAAAGGTTCGCTGGATAAAAACTTATCGAACGTCATCGACGATCTGGAGCAAAACCCGGTCAACGCTCACAACTCCCAACAGTTGCAGCAGGATGTCAACGACCGGAGAAACAAGGATGCGATCAATCACGACCACCCAACCGATCTGAAGCATCAACGAACCTGAAGGAGGCCCCTCTACTATGGGTAAATCGAAAAGCGTACCTGTTCCTGAGGCTGAAGGGAACGGCGGAGGCGGACAAGGCAAGCAGCACAGACAGCCGCAGCAGCCGCTATCGGGGTCCAAGAAGACCAAGCAGGCCAATCACGTCGATCATCATAACCCGCAAGGATAGCCTTTTCTATCCCGTTCCAGCTTTCGGCCGGAACGGGATTTTCCGATTTCGCCTTCTAATCCCTATTAAATTGTTATAAAATGAAAGTATTGTTTATTTAATAGGGAGGAACGAAATCAAATGAATAAAATGCCACGAGCGGCCATGCTGCTGATGATCGCCGCTTTTCTAATAATAGCAGGCTGCAGCTCCGGTAAAGCGCCGAAAGACGCATTGCTGAATGCGATGCAAAAAACCGGAGAAGCTAATTCCTACGCAGCTCAGATCACTTTCGGAATAGATCAATTGGCAAATCCGCAAGCGAAAAACTCTGATCCTGCCGCTGCTATCGTAACTGGTCTTCTTCAAGGAGCCATTTTTACGGCCGATACCGTTTATCAGAAAGAACCGCTCCGTGTCGATATGGAATTAGGCGTCAAGGCTGGCGATCTAACGTTGAATTTGCCTCTTATTATGGACGGCCAGAAGCTGTATGTGAAAATACCGGCTATCCCGCTGCTTCAATTGCCAGAGTCCATCATCGGGCATTATATTGAAGTCGATGTGGAGGCGATCGCTGCCCAGCAGACATCGGCCGAAGCGCTCGATCTTGAAGCCCAAATGGAATTGACGCAGAAGGTAAGCGCCATACTGATGAAGCATTTTGACGAGAAAACGTTTTTCCGTACTATGAAAGCGGATGATGTGGGGTTGCCGGATGGCATTCAGGCGAGTCAAATCGTTCGATTCAAAATCGACGAGCGCAATGCTGCCAAATCGACAGACATTATGCTAAATAAAGTGCTGCCTGAGCTGCTCGATTTGCTGGCCTCCAACGACGCTTACTTGCAGACGGCGCAGCTGAAGAAGGAAGACATTCAGAAGCTGAAAGCCGATTTGGAATCGAAAAAATCGGACATAACCGACAATTTGAAAATCAATGAGCTTTCGGTCATAGGCGCGATCAAAGGCGACTATCTGTCTTATCAATCCGGAAAAGTTGATATTGCCTTTACCAATGCGCTAACCAATCAAACGTCGACGCTGGCCTTTCATTTCGACGTCAAATATTCGGGCGTGAACGAGCCGGCTGCTTTCAAGAATGAAATTCCGAAGGACGCTGTTAAGCTCGAAGAGCTGACGAAGCTCTTGAATCTCCCTGCTATACAATAGAAGATTGTAATGCAAGCAAAAGCCCTCCCTCGTGGAGGGCTTCTTTTCAAAAAGCCGATTTGCCTGAAAAGCCATATAGCTTTCAAAAGTAAAGTATGTTACATTAAATAATAACATTTAGAAAAAGGATGGTGCAGCATGAAAGTCGAAGTATGGTCCGATTTTGCATGTCCGTTCTGCTATATAGGCAAACGCAGACTGGAAGGAGCGCTAGAGCAATTCGCTCATCGCGACGATATCGAGGTGGAATTCCGCAGCTTTGAGCTTGATCCGAACGCGCCGCGCGACGTTAACTATAGTATCAACGAAATGCTGGCGAATAAATACGGCATGACCGTTGAACAGGCACAGGCCAATAATCATAATTTGACGGAGCAAGCACGTCAGCTTGGTCTCGATTACCATATGGACAAATCGGTTCTGACGAATATGTTCGACGCCCATCGGTTAACGCATTTTGCTGCTCAAACCGGCAAGCGCGAGGAGATGGCCGAGCGTTTGTTCAAAGGCTATTTTACCGACGGCAAGCATCTTGGTGATCGTGAAGCGCTGGCCGACATGGCGGCCGAGATCGGTCTCGACCGCGCAGAAGCGCTGGCGGCACTGAATGGTGCCGATTTCACTAGCGAGGTTCGGGCTGACGAGCAGGAAGCGAGCCAACTCGGCGTGCGCGGCGTGCCGTTCTTCGTGCTTGACCGCAAGTATGCGGTATCGGGCGCTCAGCCGAGCGAAGTGTTCCTGCAAGCGCTGGAAAAGGCGTATGCCGAGAGCAAGCCGTTCACCGTTATCGGTGACGATAGCGACGAAGCTGCTTGTACCGACGGCGTATGCGCTCCAAAAACGAATAACTAATTAGCATCGATTAAAAAGCCGCCGGCCTGCACATTCCGTCTGTCTCGGGATATTGCAGACCGGAGGCTTTTTCTTGCTTAAACGAGAGTTCGATTGTATTTCCTTAATTATCCTATTGTCAGTGCGGGAAGTCGGTTATAATGGGAGGCGACGAACATCAGAGGAGGAGCGCAGATGAGTCGCCGCCGTACGAAGAAAAAGAAAAAGTTAACCTTTCCACAGTTGTTGCTGACAGCAGCTATTCTATTATTTTTTATCTTTTTTGTCCTTCCGGAGTTAGAGCATCAGGAAGGGTTCGGGAATCCTCCGAAAAGCTTGCCTGCGGCCAGCCAGGGACCGGCAGAACATAAATTGTATTTTCCGTCGGAGCGGTTTCCAGAGACGGCTAAACATATCGAGGATGCGATCGCCGCGGGAGAGTCGCCGATCTGCACGATCGACCGGTCAGGGGCCGAAGACAATCGCAAGCAATCGCTGAAAGATGTGCCGACCAAGAAAGGCTACGATCGCGACGAGTGGCCGATGGCCATGTGCATTGAAGGAGGAGAAGGCGCCGATATCGAGTACATATCGCCATCGGACAACCGCGGCGCCGGCGCTTGGGTCGGCAATCAATTGGAGAATTTTGCTGATGGGTCAAGAGTGGAATTTATCGTTCGATGAATAGAGGAATAAGAAGAAGCCGGTAGAGGCTACCGACTTTAGAGTACAGAGAAACCCGTGTCATTTTCATGACGGCGGGTTTCTTTTGCGTTTTATATGCGTTTTCTTGCATCCAATCAGACGTCGACGTTACTGGCTGTTTTGTTGTTCCTTGTGGGAACGGAAATGATGGCGGGAAGCGATGCCGACGAGGACGGCGATCAGCGTTAGTACAACCGCAGTCATGTAAGTGCTGACAATGCCGAAGTGATCGGCCGCCCAGCCGAGAATAAGCAGCGATGCCATGGAGGCGGCATGAAGAAATGAGTTTTGAGCCGAGAGCACGTTTGGAAGCTGTTCCGGTGTGGCGCTTTGCTGAACCAGCGTTTGTCTCGTAATCGCGGCCAGCTCAGCGGCTGGACCGGTTAAGGCAATCAAGATAAGCGCTGCAGGCGGCCAGCTTGTTAAAGCGTATGCGACTGTGATGAGCGCATAAACGGTCATCCCGGACAACATATAAACAAAGGATCTCCGCTGCAGTCTCGTTGCCAACGCAAGAATCACCATGCCGCCGAGCAAACTCCCTCCGAAATAGGAAGCATTAATAAAACCCCACCATTCTTCGCCGCGCTTGAGCACGGTTTGAACGAATACGAGCGTAAAAGCGCCGTACCATACCGACACGCCCAGCATATCGATAATATCCATAAAGGTGAGGGTACGAAGGCGAGGCGACTTTCGAATCGTCTGAAAACCTTCTTTCATGACAGAGAGCGCGGAACCGCTTGTACTGTCCCCGCCTCCGGACCCGTTTACGGTTCGAGGATGCAGCAGGAAGTTGCCCTTTTTCTCCAATGGATCGTAGATGGCTGCCGTTAGAATAAAAGCCGCGGCGTAAAGCAGAGCCGTAATGAGCAGTGTTACGTTCGTCCCGACCAGCGCCAGCAAGACGCCGCTCAAGCCCCAGCCGGCAAACTGTACGACGCGGTCGCTGATGGTAAACATACTGTTCGCTTTCAGCAGACCATCTGGATTCACTAGTCTAGGAATGAGCGCATTGCGGGACGGTGTCGTCCAGCCGTCAAGAAAGGACATGGCGAATACGAGCAGGATGATGAAACTGAGCTGCGCATGGTCCCCCGCGAAGAAAAGATAGGCAGCGAGAGCGGCGAACAGCAAGAATTGCCCGGTTTGCGAAATGAACAGCAGAAACGGCAATTGAAATCTGGCGATGAGCAACGGTGCCAGAAGACTGCTAATAATTTGCGAGCCCGACCGGATAAATGGCACAAAGGCGGCGGCCAGCACGGATGATGTATTTTGGAGAACAAGTAAGGTCAAAGCCATTGTGTAGAGGATATCGGCTGCGTTAGCCATCGTTTGCGTAGCCAATAAATTGTAAAGCGATCGTTTGTGCATATAATCTCCTGTTGTTATAGAGGGACGATTTCCTCGGTTTGTCAGTATGATTGTAGCTTAACATGAATCAAGGAAATCATACCAGTGGCCGCTGAGCGTTCTTTATTTTATCAAGACTAGGCGCATGCCGTGGTGGCGGGCGGGCCGATGCCATAGTTTGTATAGGAGTAGGCTGAAAATGGATGTAAGGAAAGGAATGTGCCTTTTGGAAGGAAGAAAACGGATTAGACGATTGTCGACCGCTATTCGCCGGCTTAAACGGGCTAAGAAATGGATTCGACTGCGTCGGTATGGCAGAGCAAAGAGAGCGGTCAGAAGTGTTTTGTCGGCTCTTAAAAAATAGACACTCAACGACGAAAGGGAGAGACGGATAGAAAAGAGGTGAGATACGATGAACAGCCGGCGGAGGCAACATATGCGGAGGCTGCAAACGGCCATTAAACGCTTGCGGAAGGCCAAACGTTTGGCGCGCATGAGGAGGACGAGCCAAGCTTTCCAACAGGAAGCGGGAGC
Source organism: Paenibacillus sp. NPDC058071 (assembly GCF_042885235.1). Classification (NCBI taxonomy): domain Bacteria; kingdom Bacillati; phylum Bacillota; class Bacilli; order Caryophanales; family Paenibacillaceae; genus Paenibacillus; species Paenibacillus sp. NPDC058071. Next base: position 87,182 of record NZ_JBHVSK010000022.1, on the reverse strand, counting down.
AAGGATTGTTCTTAGCGAAGCGTTGGTCCGGTTGGCGAAGGAACAACAAGAGTGCTGCACTCCGGTATGTCATCACGGAAAAAGGAAGAAAAAGAAACATAGAAGACCAAGGGGCGTTACGGGACCGACTGGGCCGACTGGACCGACAGGGGCGGCCGGCGACCCGGGAGCGGTTGGGCCGCGCGGACCCATGGGATACCCCGGTCCTGCTGGCGCAAACGGAGCGATTGGGGCGCCAGGCGCGACAGGAGCAGCCGGTCCGGCGGGTACGCCTGGTATAGCTGGACCGATTGGGCCAACTGGCAATACGGGATTTTCCGGAGCGGCAGGGCCAACTGGCCCGACGGGTGCTACCGGCGCCGGGGCTATGGGGGCAACGGGGCCGACGGGTCCGACAGGCCCGGGTGCGGGAGATACGGGTGAAACGGGGTCGACCGGAGCTACGGGGTCGACAGGAGCGACAGGTGGAACAGGAGCCACAGGTACAACGGGTGCAGGGACCACTGGTGTAACGGGTTTTACGGGTGGAACGGGTGCAACAGGAGCAACAGGCGTAACGGGCGGCACGGGTGCGACAGGAGCCACAGGTGGCACAGGCGAAACGGGCGGAACGGGTGCGACAGGAGCAACCGGGGCGACTGGCGGAACGGGGGCGACCGGCGAAACGGGAGCGACGGGTGGAACAGGAGCAACAGGAGCAACGGGAGCAACAGGAGCAACGGGTGGGACAGGAGCAACCGGCGGAACGGGTGTGACGGGTGGAACAGGAGCGACTGGCGGAACGGGAGCAACCGGCGGAACAGGAGCAACCGGTGGAACAGGAGCAACTGGCGGAACGGGAGCAACCGGCGCAACAGGAGCAACCGGCGGAACAGGAGCAACGGGTGGAACAGGAGCAACCGGCGGAACAGGAGCAACAGGTGAAACAGGAGGCACAGGAGCAACAGGCGTAACGGGCGCAACAGGCGCCACAGGTGGTACAGGCGCAACCGGCGGTACGGGAGCGACGGGTGGAACTGGTGGAACAGGAGCGATTGGCGGAACAGGTGCGACGGGTGGAACAGGTGCAACCGGCGGAACGGGAGCAACGGGTGGAACAGGAGCGACCGGTGGAACAGGAGCAACAGGAGCAACGGGTGGAACAGGAGCAACCGGCGGAACAGGTGCGACAGGTGGAACAGGAGCAACAGGAGCAACAGGAGCAACAGGAGCAACGGGTGGAACAGGTGCGACAGGTGAAACAGGAGGCACAGGAGGCACAGGAGCAACTGGTGGAACAGGAGCAACGGGAGCGACGGGAGCAACCGGTGGAACGGGTGTGACGGGTGCGACGGGTGGAACAGGAGCGACTGGCGGAACAGGAGCAACGGGTGGAACAGGAGCAACGGGTGGAACAGGTGCAACAGGAGCAACCGGTGGAACAGGAGCAACCGGCGGAACAGGAGCAATCGGTGGAACAGGAGCAACCGGCGGAACAGGAGCAACCGGTGTAACAGGAGCAACAGGAGTAACAGGAGCAACTGGCGGAACAGGTGCGACAGGTGAAACAGGAGGCACAGGAGCAACAGGTACAACCGGAGCAACAGGAGTAACAGGAGCAACTGGCGGAACAGGTGCGACAGGTGAAACAGGAGGCACAGGAGCAACAGGTACAACCGGAGCAACAGGCGGAACGGGAGCAACAGGTGTAACGGGCGCAACAGGCGAAACGGGAGCGACAGGTGTCACTGGTGCGACAGGTGGAACAGGTGGAACAGGAGTAACAGGTGGAACAGGTGCAACAGGTGCAACGGGAGCAACAGGTGCAACAGGTGCAACAGGTGGAACGGGAGCGACAGGAGCAACAGGAGCAACAGGTGCAACGGGCGGCACAGGAGCGACGGGTGCAACAGGCGCAACGGGTGGAACAGGAGCAACAGGCGGAACAGGTGGAACAGGTGGAACAGGAGAAACTGGCGGCACGGGCGCAACAGGCGGAACGGGAGCGACGGGTGGAACAGGGACGACTGGCGGAACGGGAGCGACCGGCGGAACAGGAGCGACGGGTGGCACAGGAGCGACGGGTGCAACAGGCGCAACGGGTGGAACAGGAGCAACCGGCGGAACAGGAGCGACGGGTGGAACAGGAGCAACGGGTGGAACGGGAGCCACAGGTGGAACAGGAGAAACTGGCGGCACGGGCGCAACAGGCGGAACGGGAGCGACCGGCGGCACAGGAGCGACGGGTGGCACAGGAGTAACGGGAGCAACCGGCGCAACGGGTGGCACAGGTGCAACCGGCGGAACTGGAGCAACCGGCGGAACAGGAGCAACGGGTGGCACAGGAGCGACAGGTGGCACAGGCGCAACCGGCGGAACTGGAGCAACCGGCGGAACAGGAGCGACTGGTGGCATAGGAGTAACAGGCGAAACGGGAGCGACAGGTGCCACTGGTGCGACAGGCGGAACAGGTGCAATGGGAGCGACAGGTGCCACTGGTGCGACAGGCGGAACAGGTGCAACGGGAGCGACAGGTGGCACAGGAGCAACGGGTGGCACAGGTGGAACGGGAGCAACCGGCGCAACGGGTGGAACGGGAGCGACAGGTGGCACAGGAGCAACGGGTGGCACAGGTGGAACGGGAGCAACCGGCGCAACGGGTGGAACGGGAGCAACCGGCGCAACGGGTGGAACGGGAGCCACAGGAGCAACAGGAACAACAGGAACAACAGGAGCAACAGGAACAACAGGAACAACAGGAACAACAGGAACAACAGGAGCGACAGGAGGCACGGGTGCAACCGGCGGAACAGGAGCAACGGGTGGCACTGGCCCAACCGGCGCAACCGGAGCAACCGGAGCAACGGGAGCAACAGGAGGCACAGGTGCGACAGGAGTATCAACGACAAGCACTTATGCGTATGCGGGGAATACGACTGGAGCCGTTATTGCCGTCATCATCGCAGGCACCTTAATATCTCTGCCAAGCGCGCAAAATATCGGCCCTGGCATTACGATCAACGGTGGTAATGATACCTTTACGCTCACTTCGGCAGGCACTTACTACCTGACTTATCAAGTCAATACGACCGCATCACTGCTGCTTGGTTCGCGTTTTCTGATCAACGGAGCCAACAATGTGGCTTCGACCATAACACCCGTACTCTCCATTTCCAGCTTCAACGCCGACGTCATTCTGACAGTTGCAGCCGGAACGACCGTTCAACTGCAGCTATTCGGTCTATTAGGCCTTGCCACATTAATTAACAACGGAGCGGGCGCAGCCGTCTCGATTATACGCATTAACTGACCTTTCAGCTTTATCGCCTGCTGCACTTTGAACACGGACAGATGCACAGGAATACAATGCAGCAATACCTTATTTCTGTCCGGGAGTGAGCTGTATGCCGACGATAAGCCTATGTATGATTGTGAAAAATGAAGAGAGCAACCTGTCCCACTGTCTCGATTCGGTTGCGGGCGCGGTCGACGAGATTGTTATCGTCGATACAGGGTCGACCGATCGCACACTTGAGATCGCAAGGACGTATACCGATTGCATCGAGCATTTCGAATGGATCGACGACTTCGCCGCCGCCCGCAACTACGCTTTCTCAAAAGCGAATATGGAGTACATTTTATGGCTCGACGCCGATGACACGTTCAGCGACATTGATTATAGGGCTCTGCTTGCCTTAAAGAAAACCCTGTCCTCTTCCGTTGATTCGGTATCGATGAATTACTATTTATCTTTCGACGAGTACGGCAAACCGAGCTCCAAGCTTCGGCGCAACCGCCTTGTGAGACGCGATCGCCACTACCGCTGGATCGGAGCGGTGCATGAATATCTGGAAGTGTTCGGGAACATGATGTACAGCGATATTGCCGTCACTCATCATCCCTCAGAAGGCCACAGCGGCCGCAATCTCGCCATTTACGACAAAAGGCTGGCTCAAGGCGAACGCTTCTCCACTCGAGATTTGTTCTACTATGCCAATGAGTTAAAAGATCATGGCCGATACGAAGCAGCTATCCGCTATTATGAACAGTTCCTTACAACGAAAAAAGGATGGATCGAAGACAATATCGCCGCCTGCGGCCGGCTGGCTGACTGTTATTCCGGTCTTGACGAGCCGCAACGGCATTTGGAATCACTGTTCCGTTCCTTTGAGTACGATAGCCCCCGTCCTGAATTTTGCTGCCGCATCGGATTTTACTTTTTGGAGCAGCAGGCCTATTCGCAAGCGTCTTACTGGTATCGACAAGCGGCGGAGCTGGCGGAGTCGGACCGGGCTGCGGCCGATTGGAGTCTGTCCAGCATGGCGTGCACGACATGGCTTCCTCATTTGCAGTTGTGTGTTTGCTATGATCGGATGGGAAGGTATGACGAGGCTTATCGCGAAAACGAGCGAGCCGCGCAATACCGCCCCGGCGACCCGAGAATCATTTCCAACCGTCAGTATTTGCAGGGCAGGTTGGATGTGATCGCGAAGGGAGAGACTGTCCTTGGCTAAGCGCATCCTGATTGGAAGTCCGGTGCATCAGCGAAGCGATATTCTTCGTTTGTTTCTCGCCTCGCTTTCCCGCCTCCGGCAGGATGTCATGGAGGTGAGTTTTTTTTTCATCGACGATAATCGTGAGAGAATGAGCAGTGAGCTGCTGGAACGGTTTCAAGAATTGACCCCCCGCGTCCACCTTCGCAAATCCTCGAAAGAGGACGACTATATCCGCTCCGACCATACCCACCACTGGAACGAGCAGCTGATTTGGAAAGTAGCGGCCTTCAAAAATGAAATTATCGCCTTCGCCCTGCAAGAACAATTCGATTCCTTGTTTCTGGTCGACTCCGATCTACTGCTGGATGAGCGTACACTCATTCAACTAATGAAGGCAGATAAGCCGATTGTCTCGGAAGTTTTCTGGACCAAGTGGCAGCCGCATGCTCGTCCTCAGCCGCAAGTGTGGCTTCGCAACGAATACGATCAGTGGGAACAGGGAAGGGGAGAGCAACTGACGACCGAGCAAGTCGGAGAGCGTATGGAGCGTTTTTTTGCACAACTACGAATTCCGGGCCTCTATGAGGTTGGCGGACTTGGCGCTTGTACGCTGATGGACAAGACGGCGCTTACGGGAGGCGTTCATTTCGGTGAAATACCGAATGTAGGCTTCTGGGGCGAAGACCGTCATTTCTGCATCCGCGCCGCCGCGCTAGGTTTTCCCTTACATGTCGACACTCATTTTCCCGCGTATCATATTTACAGGGATGAGGACTTGCCAGGGGCGCGTCTGTTCATGGGACAAAATAGCGGTCAGGTCGTTGTAAGCACGTTCGGCCCCGACACGCACCCCTCTGTTTCCGTCAGGCCAAGATTGACGCTATCGATGATCGTTCGCAACGAGGCGGGACGATATTTACGCGAAGCGCTGCAGCGGCATCGACGCTATATTGACGACGCGGTCATTATCGACGACGGCAGCACCGACCATACGGTTGAGCTGATCGCAGAGACATTGCAAGGTATTCCGCTTAAGCTTGTCCGCAACGAGACGCCGCGCTTCAGCAACGAAGTTGCGCTGCGCAAGCAGCAATGGGAGGAAACGCTTATGGTTCGGCCGGAGTGGATCTTGAATCTCGACGCTGACGAATGGTTTGAAGACCGATTTGAAAAAGAGCTGGACGGGTTGCTATCGCAACCCGATGTGAACGTATATTGCTTCCGGCTGTACGATTTCTGGAGCCGCACCGCTTATCGGGAGGATTCGTATTGGCGGGCGCATGAATCGTACCGTCCGTTCTTACTGAAGTATCAACCAGGGTTTGCGTACACCTGGAGGGAGACGGCCCAGCATTGCGGACGTTTTCCACAAAATATTTACGAGCTTCCCCATCGGCTGTCCAATTTACGTTTGAAGCATCTCGGCTGGGCAGACTCTGCCGATCGGCAGGAGAAATGGGAACGTTATCGGCGGCTAGATCCCGACGCGCAATTTGGCTGGGCTGAGCAATACGGATCGATTTTGGATCAAAATCCGCATCTGTTGGAGTGGGTGGAAGAGTAGAGCTTCGTGCATGTAAAAAAAACCGCTTCAGCCATGAACGGTATCCCATTTGTTAGAGACATTCTAACAATGGAGGTGCAGTTCACCGGCAAAGCGGTTTTTTCATAAATGAATTGCTCCTAATGGCTGTCGTCTTCTACAACGCCGAGTGCCTTGTTCTTCTCTTTAAACTTCGAATTATGAGAGGAAACGTAAGCGACCTTATCTGCCTCGGGTTCGATATACACCTTGGCGCTGTTCAGTGCATTGACGGCGTCGGTGAATGTGCCGGCGATCAGCCGCACTTTGCTGCCGTGATCCACAAAATCGCCTGCCGCGAACACACCTGGAATATTCGTCTCCAGCTTGCTGCTGACATTGACGACCCAATCGCCCATATCGAGCCCCCATTGCTTGATCGGTCCAAAATTATAGCGCAAGCCATGGTTAACAATAACCGCATCTACCTCAAGCTGCTGCTGCTCGCCCGTGTCAACATGGCTAATCGATACGTGATCGATTTCCGTTCCGTTGGCGCTGTGCAGCGATTCCACTTTATACGGCGTCAGAACACGAGCTGAAGAAGCTTTCATTTGCGCCACGTTGCGCTCATGCCCGCCAAATTGATCACGGCGGTGAACGACAGTCAGGCTAGCGGCAATCGGCTCAAGCGCGTTGGCCCAATCGACTGCGGAGTCGCCGCCGCCGGATATGAGAACCCGTTTGCCGCGGAAAACTTCCAGCTCCTGCACCGTATAGTGCAGATTGGATACCTCGAACCGATCAGCGCCTTCGATCTCCAGCTTTGCCATCTCCAATATGCCGTAGCCGATGGCGAGAATGACCGTTTTCGTCCAATGGCGCTCGCCGGTCGCTGAAGTCAGAATGATGGTGCCGTCGGGCTGACGGTCGAATGTCGTAATATGCTGTCCGAGTACGATGGTCGGATCAAACGTTTTCGCCTGCTGAATCAGCTGTTCAATCAGCTTGCGGCCCAATGTCGGGGTCAAACCGCCGACGTCCCAAATCATCTTTTCCGGATAGATGAGGATGCGCCCGCCCAACTCTTCGCGCGCCTCGATCAGCTTTGTTTTCAAATCCCGCATACCGCTGTAAAAGGCGGTATACAATCCGGCAGGCCCGCCGCCGATAATCGTGACGTCATAAAGCTCCAGCTTCTCGTTCATGCTCCGATCCTTCTTTCTGCTCTATATTTAAAAGGCATCATTCGATTTCAGAAATTCATTTATCGCTAAGTGGAAATTATAAACTGCATCTCCCATTATAATGATAACGATTATCATCGTCAACAATCAAACAGCAACCGTTCGACGAAAATGTAGCGCGTGGTTCCCGGCATGCGGTGTTTCGCTGTATGGAGGATAGTGGTAGTTCACAATTCAATGTGTTGACCTATAGGCATAAAAAAACCGTAAGCAACTGAAACGAGGTTGCTTACGGCGGCTAAGACGGCTGCTTTAGTCATAGATGCTCTTCTTATACTTTATAATTTCTTTTGTTTCTGAATCAAAGGAGAAGAAATAAACGATTTGTTCATCGGCTCTATACAACCAGTAGCCATCGGGATTGGCGCTTGTCGCAAACTGGTCGTAAATACTGAATGCAGTTGGAACCGAGACAGAAGGCTGTGAAACGTTCACGTTGCGCAACTGTTGCTTGAGATCAAGCGTTTGATAAATGAAAATAATGACTAAGACAATAAGACCTGCGAGAATCATATTCGTATTTTTCATGACGTTCTCCTTCAGTATACAAATATCCCAATTACTTCAAAAAAACTATACCATAGCGTACCGAATGCGGGAAGAGATAAGCCTGCGAGAACTGCGAGGACGAAAAAAAAGCGCCTTCGCGGCACAGCGCCGGAATTGATTCACCGACTTGCCGCACATACTCAGACGCTTTTTTCTTTCCGCACCGCGCGCCTTCCGGCGCCATCGCAGCACACGGTGCTCCCTTACACTTCAGCGGTCAAATCTCGTGATTTCGCTAGGAAATAGGCTGCTTTGCCGACTCTTCCTCCTCTGCCGTTTCAACAGATGGGGTCTCCTCACCATGCCATAGCAAGCGCATTTCTTCGCTGGATTGAAGCAACTGTTCAAGAGTTCCTTCCGCTTCCATGCGGCCATCCTTCATAACAATAATATGATCGGCGCGGGCGAGCGCCGCCCTGCGATGCGAAACAGCAATGCAGGTCACGCCGTCCTCTTGGAACAGCCGCTCCCAGAGGAGCTGCTCCGTCTCCACATCGAGCGCGCTCGACAAGTCGTCGAAGAGCAGCAGCTCGGGCTCCGTAATGAGCATGCGTGCGGTGGCGGCGCGCTGAATTTGTCCGCCGGAGAGCATAACGCCGCGCGGCCCGACTGTTGTCTCCAGTCCTTTATCCAACGTCTGCAAATCCTGCTCCATCACCGCAAGCCGAATGGCTCGCTCAAGCGCTTCGGGAGACAGCTTGGCGCCTTGCGTAATGTTCTCGGCCAGCGTGTCGCTGAACAGCCGCGGCACTTGAGGCGTGTAGGCGCTATAAGGAGGCTTGAAGAAGGCGCCGGGTTCCGGCACTTCCTGGCCATTCCAGCGAATAGCCCCTTCCGATTTCGGCAATAGTCCTTGCAGCGTACGCAGCAGCGTTGTTTTTCCCGATCCGATTCGGCCGGTAACGACCAGAAATTTGCCGCGCTCCAAGTTAAAGCTTACGTCATGAATGCCGTTGTCGGAGTCGGGGTACGTATAGCCGAGTCCGCTCACGTCGAGCTGTCGCAGCCGCTCCTTCTCTTGAAGCGGGTTTGGTGCATCCGCTTCGGGAGGTTGTTTATACAGATGAATGTCGCTATGCTCGACAATTCGCTCTCCCTCGCCCGGCCGGAACAGCGACTGCATCCGGCCGATGGCGATACGCAGTTTTTTATGCTGGAAGACCATGTAGCCGAATAGAGAGATGCTGAACGAGAAGGTGGTCAAATAAGACGTGAAAAGCGCGATATCCCCGACCGTAAATCGTCCAGCCTTCATCTCGGCCGCGCACATGAGCAGAATGATTCCCGTTGAAATACTGAGCACATGATGATTCAGCGATTGCATCCATTGCTTGAACAGATTGTCGCGCAACGCTGCATGCCGACGACTTTCGTTCAACGCGGAGAAGCGGTTCAGTACATGTTCCTCCGCTTTGCCGAGTTTGACCGCTTGGACAGCCCCGAACGTTTCGGCAATAAAGCCCGTAATCCGCCCCGTCGCCTCGCGGTTCAATTGCGTATACCGTCTTGCCCGATTGCCCGACAGGTTATTGAACAGGGTGACCAGCAGCAACGGAAGAATGGCTACCGCTGTGATGAGACCGTTGATGTTCGCCATAATGACAATACAAACGGTTGCGTAGATGAGTCTTCCCCAGAAATCGACCCAAGAGTCCACATATTCGATGACCTCATCGACATCCTCCCGGAAGCGGGTCATCGCCTCGCCTGGAGAGGCCGGGAGGTTGCGACCGGGCCAACGCATAATGCCCGCCAGCATGTTGCGGCGCAGCATCGCATGCAAATGAAAAAGATAAGTGACCCACTGGTAGAAGCCGGCAAAGAATAGGCCCGTGCGCAACAAACGGATTAACGCCACCACGATGAGCGGCACGGCCAGCCACATAAAGTCGAAGCGATCTGTGGACGCCCGGTCGAAAAACCATTTCATGCCGAGGCCGATGCCCACCGGCATGGAGTGGAAGATTGCCCACAAAAAGCCGTTCAGCAAATAGAGGACAGGTCGAAAGCTGAACAAGCGAATCATAAAATTGTTGACCGTCATGCTCCTTCCTCCTTCCAATTCGTTCGGAGCAGCTGCGCGTAATGCGAGTTTGGATCGCGCGCCAGTTCCTCGCGTGCACCGAATTCAACGATCTGCCCGCGCTGAAGCACCATGATTTTATCGACATGGTCGAGCGTCGATAAACGATGGGCAATCACAATGGAAGTACACCCGCTCATCAGCCGGTTCAGAGCGGGCTGCAGCAGCGTTTCCGTTGCGACGTCCAGCCGGGAGGACGGTTCGTCAAGAATGACAAGGCTTGGCGACGTTAGAAATACCCGCGTCAGCGCAAACAATTGCGCCTCACCCGCAGAGAGTGACGACCCGCCTGTCATAATGCGAGTCTCCAGCCCTTCGGGCATCGTGTCGAACCATTGCCGCAATTCAAGCCGCTCGATCGTATCAATAATTTGCTCATCCGGCACTTGAGGATTGAACAGTGTCAGGTTGTCGCGCAGTGTGCCGTCGAACAGCTGCACGTCCTGCGTTACCATGCCGACTCGATTGTACAGCGTCTCCAGTCGCAGCGAGCGGAGTTCTTTGCCACCGATTCGAATGCTGCCGCTGTCTGCATTGTACAGCCGCAAAATCAGCCGGCTGATGCTCGATTTGCCGCTGCCTGTACGTCCGATTATGCCGAGCTTCTCGCCAGGCTGAAGCTCGAAACTAATTTGGTGCAGGATAGGTTGCTCGCGGTTGTAGCCGAATTCGACCTTATCGAACGACAGGCCGAGCGGTCCCGCCGGCAGCGAGTCTTCCGTACCGTCGGCGATTTCGCTCTGCATGGCGAGCAGCTCTTTGGAGCGGCGCATGCCGGACTTCGCTTTCTGAAACTCTTGCATTTGGTCCCCGAGCTGTTCGATCGGATCGTTCAGCATTTGCGTGTACTGAAAGAACAGAAACAGCGTGCCAAGCGAGATCGCACCATCGAGGTGAAGGCGAATACCCATAAGCATCACGGCGGTGACAACCATTGTAAACAAAACAACCGTCGCATTCCAAGGAACGACCCGCAGTAGCCAGGCTTTTCGCCCTCGCCGGAATACCGCTTGCATCGCTTGATGATAACGGTTCATGAGGCGTGGAACGCCGCCGTTCGCTTGCACGTCTTCGACACCGGCGATCCGCTCCTCGATCAGTCCGAAAAGGGAGGCGTAGGCCTCGCGTTCCTTCTGGGAAGCGTCAACACCCATATTGCGGATGAAAAACATCAGTCCGAGCGAGAGCAAGGTGAAGGCCGCCATAACGGAGGCGACCGGCCAATTGATCGTGAACATATAGCCGAGAATACCGGCCAACAGGACGAAGCTGCTGATGATTTTCACAATAAACATGGCGAAAAAGCTGGACATGTGGGTGACATCCCCATCAATGCGCTCGATCATTTCACCTGGTGTCTTCACGTTGTGGAAGCGCATGTCCAGACGAAGGATATGCTTCAGCAGCACATATCGAACCCGGTTCGTCGTACGCCAGGCGACGTCATTGCCCAGATAGTCGACCGTGACGGTTAAGAGCTGGGTGATCACGGCGACAACCAGGTACAGACCGGCGAGCGTAATGAGGCCGGATACGGTTCCCGTTCCGACGGCTTGATCAATAAAGCGCTGTACGATTTGCGGCTGCACCAATTGTAGTCCCGTCATCGTCAGTAATAATAGCAGCAGCACCAATAGGCGCCATTTGGCGGGACGGAGGTACTGAAGCAGCCAGGCAGAGGATAAAGATGACGATTTTTGCGGCATAAGGAGCTCCTTTCGTAAGGAAAGCGGATGAGGGCGGACCCTGCGCTGGAGGAAGAAGCCTGGAGAGAAAACAAAAAAACTCCAGGCGCAACCGCCTGGAGTTGGATATGCGTGCATTGCTATGCGCGCATACGCCGTGCAGGGTCAGCCAAAAAAGAAAAAGCTATGCAGTTGAAGTTGGATGGAATAATCCAATAGGCTTGCTGCTGCTGTTGCTGTTTCATTTTGGCGACCTCCTTTTTCAAGAATTTGGATAGGAATGACTATATCATGGCGTTGTGAGACGCGTCAATACTTCTTTTTAAAGGTGGGTCTACTTTTAATTGCCAAATTGGAATGTAAATCTATTTTTATATTTAAATTTGTAAAATCAAATAGAATTGCGCCGAGTTATAGCGTATATTGAAAGTTAATAGTTCTGTTTTCCCATGACGAAAAATACAATATGACAAAAGTCCTATTATATCGATGCGAAAACTATGAATAATGCATTTCCGGCAGGGGAGTGAAGGAACGTGAGATTGATACTGCTGTCCGGAGGGGCGGGCAAACGTCTATGGCCGTTGTCAAACGATTACCGGTCCAAACAATTCATTAAAGCAAGCGGTGCCGATTCGATAGAATCCCATTCGAATTCAACATCCATGGTTCAGCGGGTGTGGGCGCAGCTGAAAGAATTGCAGATGGACCGCTTTTCGATTATTGCGGCAAGCCGCAGTCAGGAAGAAATCTTGCAGGCGCAATTGGGAGACGAGGCGACTCTCGTACTCGAGCCGTGCAAGCGAGATACCTATCCGGCGATTGGTTTGGCATCCAGCTACTTGCACTCGGTGATGCATGCCGATCCGAATGAAGTAGCGATCGCCATGCCTGTCGATGTGGATGCGGATGAGGAATATTTCAAAGCGATTATGCGCTTGGGAGAGGCTTTCGACCGATCGGGTGCGCGCATTGGGCTGCTCGGGATTGAGCCGCGAAGCGCCTCGGAAAAATTCGGCTACATATTGCCGGGCGAAGCCGCTTCGATTAGAGGGCTGCGCTCCATTGCCAAGTTCGTAGAAAAGCCTTCCGCAGACAAGGCAGGCGCGTTAATCGAGCAAGGGGCGCTGTGGAATTGCGGTGTTTTCGCATTTCGCATTGGCGATATGCTGGAACGGTTAGAGAAGAACGGCTGGCCGAGTGGGTACGACCAGCTTATAAAGGAATATGAGCGAATGCCTGCGGTCAGCTTCGACTACGAAGTGGCCGAGAAGGAAGAGCAGGCGGTTGTCATGCCTTACGGGGGAAGCTGGAACGATCTCGGTACGTGGGATGAATGGACGGCCAAGCTGCCTAACCGCATGAACGGGAATGGTTATCTTGGCGACGACAGCCCTAATACGCATGTGATCAACGAATTGCAGATTCCCATTGTTGTAATGGGAGTTCCGAACGTTATTGTGGCGGCCAGTCCGGACGGCATTCTTGTTGCGGACAAGCAGGCGAGCGCCAAGCTGAAGGACGCGGTGCAATCCGTTTCCGTTCGCCCAATGTATGAGGAAACGCTATATGGCTGGTACCGGATTGTCGATGTCGAGCGGGATGACCGGGGCCATCAAGTGCTGACGAAGAGGGTTCATATTTGGAAGGGCAAGCATATCGGCTACCAGATGCATTTTCACAGAGACGAGCTGTGGACCATTATCAAGGGCCGGGCGCAGGTGGTTATCAACGGCGATGTTCGGCAGGTATCCGCAGGCGACGTGGTGGCAATCCGGGCGGGAACGAAGCATGCCATTCGCGCGGTTGAGAGCATTGATTTGATCGAGGTGCAGATCGGAGAGTCGATCAGCGACGAAGATATTGTCAGGTATGCGTACGATTGGAACAACAGGGACAGCCATAACGGCACAGAGAAAGGGGGAGCAAACGAATGAAACCCGTAAGACTCGGCGATGCCTTATTGGAACAAAACATCGTGACTGCCGATCAGCTTCGGACTGCTATTGAATATCAGCAGAAGTACGGAGGTCGACTGGGGGATATTGTCGTCAAAATGTACGGCATCGACCGCGACCGAATCAATCGGATTACTTTATCGACGCCCGAGAAAGGGCGGCTTGGAGAGATGCTGGTTGAGACCGGGCAAATTACGCAGGAGCAGCTCGACAACGCCTTGGCGTTTCAACGCAAAAGCGGAGGGATTCTAGGCGATATTTTACTGTCGCTTCGCTACATTGAGCCGGACAAGCTGTATCGGGCCATCGCAACCCAGAACAGTGTCGGGAGGATCGGCAGCGAAGTCTCGTTCGAACAAGCGAACAAGCTGCCGGAGTCGATGGCCAGGGCCTATAACGCGGTCATCATCAACGACGACTTTAACCGATACTTGATCGCTGTCAGTTCGTTGCTGACCGAGGAGAAGCTTGCTGAATTGGCCGATTACTTGGGCAAGCCCGTCGAACAGGTTATGGCTACGCGTGATGAGATGGAGCAATTTTGGAAAATGGTCTATGTAGAAGAGCTGATGCTGGAAAGCACGGAGAAGCTCATCTACGAGAAGCCGGAGAATTCGGCTCATATTACGTTTACGATGGGACAACGGGTCGGGTTTTTCGTTGCCATAGGCGTGCTTGTTGTCGGGCTGATCTGGAATTGGCTGGTGACGCTCATCACGCTGAATATATTCGTGCAGGTCGTCTATTTATTTATGACCGTGTTCAAGTACGCCATCTTGTTCTTCGGTGCGAAGAAGGAGTCTCAGGTCCGCTTCACGGAGGAAGAGATTGCGGCGATTGACGAGAGGGATTTGCCGGTTTACAGCATTCTCGTGCCTATGTACAAAGAAGCTAATATTATCCCACATTTATTGAAAAACATAGAAAATCTCGATTATCCGAAGTCGAAGCTTGACGTTCGATTGCTGCTTGAAGAAGACGATGAGGAAGCGATTCAACTGCTCGATACGATGCAGCTGCCGGCTTATTTTACAGTGCTCGTCGTTCCTCACAGCTTGCCGAAAACGAAGCCGAAGGCGTGCAACTACGGCCTGATCCGGGCAAGGGGAGAGTATGTTGTCATCTATGATGCGGAAGACCGTCCCGATCCCGATCAGCTGAAGAAGGTATTTCTGGCTTTCAAATCGAGCCCCGAAGAGTGCTGCTGCATTCAAGCGAAGCTCAACTATTTCAACAGCAATCAGAACCTGCTTACGAGATGGTTCACGCATGAATACAGCATGTGGTTCGAGCTGCTGCTTCCGGGCGTCATGAAGCTCGATATTCCAATTCCGCTCGGCGGCACCTCCAATCACTTCAAGACGGACGTATTGAAGAAAATCAATGCGTGGGACCCGTACAACGTAACCGAGGACGCGGATTTAGGCGTTCGATTGTATAAAGAGGGTTACAAGACGGCGATCGTCGACTCTCGCACATGGGAGGAAGCGACCAGTCAAACCGGCAACTGGATTCGCCAGCGGTCGAGATGGACGAAAGGGTATATGCAAACCTGGCTTGTCCATATGCGGAATCCGCTTAAGCTCTGGCGCGACCTAGGAGCCAAAGGATTTTTTGGCTTCCATGCGATGGTGCTGGCAACGCCGCTACTGCCGCTGTTGAATCCGATTTTCTGGACGATGCTGCTGCTGTGGTATTTGACGAAAGCGGGCTTTATTCCGATGTTTTTCCCGGGCCCAATCTATTATTTTGCCGCATTTGAGCTGTTCGTCGGTAACTTCATCTTTATGTACAGCTTGACGGTAGGGGTTTACTGGGTGACGAAGGATCTGCATGACAAAGGGAGCAAAGTGTTCTCTTATTCCCTAATTAAGTACACGCTGCTGTCTCCGATTTATTGGGTGCTGCTCAGCATCGCGGCGGTAAAAGCGGCCGTACAGCTGGTAACGAAGCCGTTCTACTGGGAAAAGACGAACCACGGTCACGCTACGACCGACACGCATCAATCCGATTCGATGAATCAGGCCTCGTAGCGCAATTGAATGGAGGATTTAGGTGAGGGTCATATGAACGCGGGCTGGAAAAAAACGATTTATTGGGTATTTTTCATCGTATTGTTGTTGGAGTTTATTTTTGGCTACTATCTAGCAGCCATCTACGGATTTATGTCGGGCGATGCGTCCAGCCGCGTGGCGAACGCATTTTACGTGTTATACAGCAGGGAGCCCGGCCTAGCCAATATCGGTTTTATTTGGAATCCTCTTCCGAGCTTTATGGAGATGATCGTACTTGTACTATATCCGTTATTTCCGAGCTTGGCTTCCGAAGGTATCGCTGCCGTTATCGTATCGAGCCTCTTCGCCGCGCTGACGGCGGCGATGATCGTGAAGGCGGGTATGCTCTACGGACTGAAACGGTGGCAAAGCGTGATTTTGGCGTTATTGTACGCATTTAATCCTTATATTTTCTATTACGGCGCAAACGGGCTTACCGAAGCGATCTTTATTTATTTCATCAGTATGGCGGTGCTTCAACTGCTCTTATGGGCGCGCGGAGACGAGACAAAGCCGCTAGTGCTCGTTGCGTTTGCACTGGCGCTCGGCTTCTGGACGCGATATGAAACGGTATTTTTCGGAGCGGCCGTAGCGCTTGCGGTGCTGGCGTGGATCATGCGGGAATCGCAAACCCCGTTGAAGGAACGATATCAGAAGCTGGAAGGCTTGTGGGTTGTCGTGTTGACACCGGTTATTTTCTCCGGACTGCTGTGGATCTTCTTCAACTACACGATCATGGGAGACGGGTTCTACTTCCTCACCTCCGATTACGGAAATCTGGGCCAAGCGGAGCTGCTAAAGAGCGATGCCAAGTTTGCTGCTTTGGTTAATAATCCGCTTGCTACGCTTGCTTACGTCGGAGAACGAGTGTGGTATTTTTCCATTCCGCTCGCGATCGTGTTTGTGATTAGGCTGTTCGAACGTCGCGTGTTGAAGTGGGATTTTCTGATCCTCGTTATGCTTACGGCTTCGATTCCGGCGATGCAAGCGCTTCTGTTGATTAGAGGCGGTACAGCAGCCTGGATCCGCTATTACATGTATGTGTTTCCAATCGTCATCGTCTGGCTTCCGTATGAGATAAGCAAGATGAAGTATCGGAAGACGGGGATGACGGCGCTTCTAGCGGGACTTCTGGCCAGTGGGTGGTTTATGTTCGGCATGATGAACAATATGAATATTGCTTCCGATGAATATGAAGCTTTTCGCCATAATAAGCTGTATGCCGAACAGCAAGCGGCAAGAGATGTTGTGGATTATGTGAAAGAGAACCTGCCGGACCGAATGATTCTGACCGACTCGTTCAGCAGCTTTACTATCATTATGGGAAGTGGTCGTCCGAAAAACTTCATCGTCACGAGTGACAGCGACTTTAAGGATTCACTCGATTCGCCGGTGGACAGCATCGCCGATTATGTGCTTCTGCCGAATCCGGAGGTGGATGTATCGCCGAAATATCGTCTGGACACCATCAATCAACAGTATCCGGGACTCTACGCGGACGGTACGGAATGGGCCACGATGGAGAAGGAATTCGGCGGATTTTGGAAACTATATCGAATTCGAAAAGGTGAGTCGGAATGATCAAGTATTCGGTCGTCGTGCCGCTTTATAACGAAGAAGAGGTTTTGCTTGAAACGTATAAGCAATTGACGGCGGTAATGGAGCGGACGGGCCAGTCCTACGAACTCGTATTCGTGAACGACGGCAGCCGGGACCGGACCGAGGAGATTGCCCGGGAGCTGTGCAGACGCGACAGCAGCGTGAGGTTCATCCAGTTTTCCCGCAATTTCGGCCACCAGATCGCGATCAGCGCGGGGATGGACTATTCCCGCGGGCAAGCCGTCATCGTGATCGATGCCGATCTGCAGGACCCGCCAGAAGTGATCTTGGAGATGATCGCGGAATGGAAGAACGGCTACGACGTCGTCTATGGCAAAAGGCTGACCCGCAAAGGCGAGACGTGGTTCAAGAAAGCGACGGCCACCATGTTCTACCGACTGCTGCGCCGGATGACGAGCGTGGAAATTCCCGTCGATACCGGCGATTTTCGCTTAATTGACCGAAAGGTTTGCGACGTGCTTAAAGGGTTGAAGGAGAAAAATCGGTTCGTTCGCGGGCTAGTAAGCTGGGCCGGTTTTAAACAGAAAAGCGTGGAGTACGTTCGCGAGGAACGGTGGGCAGGCGAAACGAAATATCCGCTGAAGAAGATGATCAAGTTCGCGATAGACGGCATCACTTCTTTCTCCTACAAGCCGTTAAAGCTAGCTAGTTATATTGGTATGACGCTCTCAATCGCGAGCTTTCTGTATTTGCTCGTCGTATTGTGCCAGAAGCTGTTCACGGCTACGACGGTCGCAGGCTGGTCGTCCATTCTGGCGGTGTCCTTGCTGTTCAACGGCATTATCCTTATGATATTAGGCGTCATTGGCGAGTACATTGGACGAGTTTACGAGGAGTCTAAGAACCGCCCGCTTTATATTGTCTCCGAGACAATCGGGCAGGCTGAATCCGAAGCGGCTGCTGCATTTGATCGTTCGCCGGTCGGCAGCGGCATTCGGTAGCTCAAAGGCACGGCTACCAGCGAGACGGCGCAATAATAAGTAAAAAAGAAGAAGCTTCTAACCCCGTTACCGAGCGGGTATAGGAGCTTTTTTGCGCTTTTCTAGGCCGGAATTAATCGTAGTTCCATACCAACTGTCCCTTTCTCATTTTTGCTGCGTAAATGATTTGCCCGGTATGGTAGTGAATCTCCCTGAACATCGCCATCATGAGGTTAAGCGCCGTCGTATCATTGCCGACTTGGCTGTAAGTAAGAGGGGGCCGATGGAGAAAGGGCTGAGACAACAGTAATGGAGGGTTGGAGGCGAGATGCTCGAGGTATTGAATGGTTGTATCAAACGCTATTTTGGTCTTCTGGTAAGCTTGCTCTTGGGACATCGCCAATCCCCGCTCAAATTCCTTATCGCGGTCTCTTGCGTCCGGAATATCGAAAAAGATTGTTTCAATGCGCGAGTGCACGGCTCCGCTAATGTGAGCGACCAAGTTCGCAATGCTGTTGCTTTCCGAAGTCGGCGACCAGACGATATCTTCGTCCGACAGCTGATCGATCGCTTGCAGAGTCCATTTTCTCTCCGAGCGGAGCTTGATCAGCATACTATCCAGGAATTCTGTGGTAATATCCATGATAGCACCTCTTTTTCCTTTTTTTGCGTCTATTATAACGTAAGGATGAGAGGTTTTCTCTAAAAATTATGGTCGTTAGAGGCAGATGGGGTGAATACGTGATGAAGAAGTGGATTAAACAAATCGTTGACGTGGCTGCGACATGCGCGATCGGATTTGTTTTGTATGTTGGTTACTTTATTTTTTTCGATAAACCTGCAGCGCCTGCTGAAATTACATCCTTATATCTTAAAATGAGCTATGCATTCGTTGTGCTGTTCATCGTCTTGATAATTCGGGTTTTGTTGAATAAAGGCAAGGAGGGATAGTCTAGTTTCACCGTGCATTGACGGACGCAGAAGCTAGAGGCTTTTAAAAAAACGGAGGAGCCTAGTCATGATGACACCTATGCGTATTCGAGGAAAAGAATTACATGTTGAGGTTTTCGGCGAGCAGCGTTCGCCTGCCGTACTTTTCTTGCATGGAGGGCCGGGTGAGAGTTGCTATGAATTTGTTCGCCATCAAGCAGAGATGCTGGCTGCTCATCTCTTTGTCATCGCCATTGATCAGCGGGGAGTGTGTCGTTCCGAGGCCATTCTAGCTGACGAGCCGTTCGAACTGCAGGATCTTATTGAAGATTGTGAAGATCTAAGGCGGCAGCTTGAGATTAAGTCGTGGTCGGTCATCGGCCATTCGTTTGGCGGTTATTTGGGTTTGATGTATGCCGTCCGCTACCCAGAATCTATTCATAAGATCGTATTTGAGTGCCCTACATTTCACTTTGGATGGACGGCAAAAAGCTTACTGAAAAAGGCCTCGGGCCTATTCGAATCCATAGGCGACTCCGAACGGTCTGAGCAATGCTTACAGCTGGCGGAGGAAAACTTGCCTGCGGAACAACTTTTTAACCGTTATCTCGAGTTGGGCGAGGCGCTGGGGGATAGGAAGGGGCAACTATACTCCAATCGCGAAATAGCTACCGATTATTCATTGTATTCGGACGAGGAGTGGGATGAGTTTGCGGACAGAACGGATACCCACCTTAGACGGCTGCAAGAGGATGGGAAAATGTTCGAGTCTGCCGTTCCGCTTCTGTCCCGGTTAACCGCTCCTTCCCTGCTCATTATAGGAGATCACGACCCTGTCACCTGCGAACATCACGTTCAAGCCTACAGTGGAACGGAGCAGGGCAGAATCGTTATTGTAAAAGACTGCGGCCATACGCCCCATTCGGAGCAGCCTGATATCTTTTGCGATACGATCAGTCGTTTTATTGTTACATAAGACTTTGCCGTCCGATTTCCTTCAACAGCTAAAAAAGCACCCTTGAGGGTTCACTGGTTGATTCCAACCCGTGTCCCTCCCAAGGGTGCTGTGTCGCGTCGCCATCGTGCTGTACCCTGACGCACGGGCGCTGAAGGCGCCAAAACACGCACTGGTGCTTTTCTTTCTCAATAGCAAAAGGAAGTCCGCTTTCCGCTTCCTTCCTGTGGAGCTCATCAACCTGCAATTGCAGGAGCAATACGATAGGAGGAACGTCCGTCGGCATCTGCCGATGCGCCGTTCTCGGCGGTCAAAGCCCAACCGAACGAGAGCACCGAAGACAGCGAAGCCGCTTCCGATTCCGTGAGCGATGCGACAACCGCCTCCGAGCCCGGCTCGAGGAGGAGCGTCGCGTCCTGCTTCAGAGCAGCGAAAATCCAGCTATGAATGCCGCGGATCGTATTGTATTTGATCTGGTAGCCGTTCGTCACGGCATCCTTGAACGTATCGGGCTGCTCCGACGCCAGCGTCTTCAATCCGGCGTAGTCGAATTGGAACTTACTGTCGTCCTTCGGCAGGTCGCCGGCGTTCACGCGTTCAATCAACTGCTCGTTCGTCCAGCCCAGCCCTTTGAGCGATTCTAGTTGCAAGGCATCCCATTGCGAAAGCTTGGTTTTCGATTCATTCGGATGAGTCATATGATTCACTCCCTAATAAAAAATGAATTTATGTAAAAGAGACGTCCCGGGCCAATCAGCGTCAGCCGGGGACGTCTCTTTTTTCATACCGGTCGCTTATTTGCTTGCTTTGTAAGCGTCCAAGAACTCTTTCGCCTTAGCTGCATCGGCCTTCAATTCAAGACCGCTGTTAACAATTGGGCTAAGCGTAGATATCGATTTGAATTTGTTGCCGCCGTAGTAAGTGATAAAGTCTTCTTGGTTCAGAGAGTACAGTACGGCTTTACGAAGATCGGCGCTCTCTGCGACCGGACGGTTCTTCGTATTGAACAGCAAGTACGAAACGGCGTTGCTCGGAAGCGTTTGGAGCGAAAGCTTGGCGTCGCCCTTCACGATATCGAACTTCGTCTCGGAAACAGCGTAATACAGGTGAATTTCGCCGCTGCGGAGTGCGGACAATGTGCTGTCTGCGTCTTTGATGAAGCGGACTTTAATGTTTTTGATTCTAGCTTCATGCTCCGTGCCTTTCATGTAGGCAGGGTTTTTGTAGAAGATGGCTTCGTAATCGTTTTTGGACGACAGGATGTAAGGACCGCTTGTGTACAGCGTGTTGTTGTACGAGCTGCCTTCCGTTACTGTGTTTTGGTCGCCGTAAGGAATATCTTTGTTAGGATCGAACTTCGCCACGTCATACGTGTTGATTTTTTCGACTTGTTTTTTCGATACGATACCCGCCGATTGGTGAGCCAGGTAGTTCAGTACTTGCGGGAACGGTTCCGTCGTCGTCAATTTTACGACTTGGTATTTGCCCGAAGCGTTGTTTGCTTGCGTTTTATCGGATACAAGCTCCGAAATTTTCGAACCCAAGCCTTCTTCAAGAGTAGCTCTTACTGTTTTGTCGCTGCCGGATACTTTAGCGTCAAGCTGGGAAAGATCCGTTACCGCATCAATCGCTTTGATATGCTCGTGCAGTGTGTAAGTACGGTGGTCAGGTACGGAGTTTTTATCCTTCGCACGGTTCAGCGAGAAGATGACGTCGTCCGCGCCTACGCGTTCGCCTGTATCAACGGCCAGCTTGTCCTTGATCTGGGCAAAGTTGATGTCGTCTCTCAGGATGAAGTAGTAGTCGGAGTTGCCTTCCGCAATGGCATGGTTAAGCGACAGTGAACCGACCGACGTTACTTTATCGTCATCCGTCAGGTTAACCAGACGAACGTATTGGTTCGTGTTGATGATGTTGATGGAACCGTCGTTGCCTTTGATTGGGTCAAGCGACGTCAGTGTAGGCATGGTCGATTGAAGCACCAGCGCGTCTTTTTCGCGTTTCGCTTTGTCATTGAAGTCCAGCTCTTCCCAAGGCAGGGAACGGGATTTGGATAGGCGAACGGATTCAGGGTTCAATACTTTTTTGTTAAAAGCTTGCGATTTAAGCGAGCTGTACAGCGGAGCGATGTAAGCTTTGTCGAATACAAGCTTCTCTTCAAACTCTTTGTACGTAGCTGCGTATTCTTCAGGCGTTTGAGTTGCAGCTTTCTCAATGAGCGCATCGATTTCCGAATCAGCCAGGATGCTGTAGTCGCCGCCAGTTTTGAAGAGCGAACGAACGGCATAGTCTGGGTTGCCAGTTACGGTTGTCCAGCTCGACAACGCGATATCGTAGTTGCCTGCATCTTGCTGAGCTTTAAAGCTGCTGTAGTCGGCTTGCACGTTCAGTTTGACGTTGAAGCCGTTCTTGCCCAGCTGGTCGCGGATAATATTGAGATCCGCTTCGTTGGTGCTCATGCCGAGAAGCTCGATGTTTACCGGATTATTGTCGACGACGCCGGTTGGTTTCGGCGATTCGGAAGCTTCGTCTTTAGTCTTCACTGTGCAAGCGCTAAGCATAAGAGATAAGCTGAGCAGCAGCAGTGCTGCGAATTTTCCTTTGTTTTTCATGATGTTCCCCTCCTGGAGTGTTTTTTTATATTAACTCACATTCATTTATCGTCCATTCCTGGTCGAAATAGATGCAGATAGAATATGAATGAGGTTACGAAAGTTGGATGCTGCCGTTTTTGAAAAAAAAGTTAATCCAGCTTCGGATCGAGCGCGTCGCGCAGACCGTCGCCAAGGAAGTTGAACGACAAGACCAGTGCAATAATTGCCAATCCCGGATAGATCGCGGTATAGGCGTGTGTTTCCAGATACGCGCTGCCCAGCTTTAATATATTGCCCCATTCCGGAATATGTGGTTCAACGCCTAATCCAAGGAAGCTCAAGCTGCTTGTCGAGATCACCGCGGTTCCGATGGTAAGCGTCGATTTGACGATCATCGGGGCCAAGGAGTTCGGCACGATATGTTTGAATAAGATCGTCGTATCGCTGGAGCCAAAAGCGCGGGCTGCCTGCACATATTCGAGCGTCGACACCATCATAACGTTCGCCCTCATCGTGCGGGCGTAGGTCGGGATGGCGCCAATGCTAAGCGCAATAATCAGGTTGGTCGTGCTCGCACCGAATGCGGCAATGATGGCGATCGCCAGCAGAACGCCGGGAATCGCGTACAAAATGTCGAGCGCACGCATGATGATGTTATCTGTCTGACGGCCGTAGTAGCCGGATATCGCGCCGAGCGCACCGCCGATTGCGACGGGTATCAGTGTAGACAATAAACCAACGACAAGCGAGATACGCGCTCCAAACACGATTCGCGAGAACAAGTCGCGTCCGAAGTTGTCCGTGCCGAATGGATATTCAAGACTCGGCGGCTGGAATATCGCGCTGTAATTATTGTCGATGGCCAGACCGTAATCGAAGGTCAAATAACTCGTGACGGACACGGTGAGCAAGAACAGAATGAAGAGCAGACCGAGCATCGAAGTGGAGCTTTTGGAAAGCTTGTCTACGATGTCGTTAAGCTTGGAACCGGTTGTGAAGCCTTTGTCCCGAAGCTTTGCGATCAGCAGCAGGCCAAGGAACAAGGCGAACAGGTTGCCGGAAACGGAAGTCACGATCAGTAAGGCGGCGACCAGCCACATCCATGACGGCAGAAGCGTTCCGTTCGCAAACTTAGCGATCAGCAGCAAGGCGATGAGCTGTACCGCTGCCGATATAACTAATAGAAACATGCCGAGCAGAAAACCGTTCGCTACATAAGGCTTGAACACGTTAAGAGCGGATACTGCCAATACAAGTAGTGTCGTCATCAATGAGTAGACAGCTAGCGTATAAGCAGCGGTTTTTTTCTTTTTGATCAGTTGAAAAGCTGCAGCGGCTACAAAAATGTTGGCTGTGAACAAGCTCAGCAGCAGAACGTATCCCAAGCCTCGTGTCGAGGCTCCGATCGCTCCCTTACGGATAAGGTTGCTGCGAATGAGCGCCCATACCGCAAATTGCAGCGCTGCGAATACGAGATAGGCGATGCTGACGGCGAGTACTGCAGGCTTGAAAGCCCCTTCTGCCGCCGAATAACTATTCAATAGGAAGACAAGCGCCAGTCCCAGCGTTACGATTCCTGCGAAGCTGGCTTGTCCATATTCAGAGGCTGATTTCAGCCGAAAATTGATCTCTTGCTTGGTTGTTGCTGGATTCGTCACGGTTGCACCTGCTTTAGTATTGTTTCATCTTGGAACGAATTCGCGGATCGAAGAACGCGTACATCAAATCGACTATAACGTTAACGATCGAGATCGTAATGGCTGTATAAACGACGCCTCCCATAATGCTCGGGATGTCCGGTATAAATTGTTTGTCTACGATATAACTGCCGATACCGCTAATGTTGAATACTTTCTCCGTAACGGCCGCTCCTCCGAGCATAGTGCCGAATTGAAGGCCGATGACCGTAATGATCGGAATAAGCGCGTTGCCTACGGCATGGTTCCACAGCACGCTTCTGCGCTTGAGTCCTTTTGCGCGTGCTGTTATGATATAGTCCTCATGAATGACTTCGAGCGTTGAAGACCTCGTCATCCGGGCAACAGCAGCGGTTAGCGCCGTGCCAAGCACGATGATCGGCATGATCGCGGACAGCCAATTGTTCGGGTTATAAGTCGCCGGGAGCCAGGACCATTTGATCGAGAAATTAAGGATGAAAATTAGACCTTGCCAAAAGTTCGGAATCGATAATCCGAGCAGTGCGATAAACATAAATGTATAGTCCAAAAACGAGTTCGGCCGCGTCGCCGAAATAATGCCAATCGGCAGCGCGATCAATACGGCGATTATCGTAGAAATGGCCGTCAGCGTCAGCGTAACTGGGAATTTGTTCGCGATGGACACCGACACGTTCTCGTTGCCGGAGAAGGAACGTCCCAGATCGAACGTGAAAATGCCTTTAATCGTATTCCACAGCTGCGTCAGATAAGGCTGATCCAAGCCGTACAGATGGTTGAAGGCGGCGATTTGTTCATTCGTTGCCGTCTCGCCAAGAATGTTGGCCGCAGGACTCATAGGCGAAATGTACAAAATGGTAAAAACCAAGAAGGAGACGCCTAAAATAACGAACAGCGCCATAAATAACCGTTCTGCCACGTACTTCGCATAAGGGTTGGAATATACCGCCATGAGCGCGTACATCGGCAATCCTAGCACCCAAGAAACGGCGAAAAAGAGTGGATGGCCGAGCAGTTGGTGAAACGTATCGGTGAACGTCAGGATCTTACTAGAACTTCCTTCCGACGATTGATTCTGAAGGCGTTCTTGAACGAGAGCCTCGAATTTCGCCGATGCCAGCCGTTCCGCTTCGCGGTTTACTTGCTCCGCTGAAACCGTCTGGCCGAAGAAAGCGTGCTTGCGTTTCAGTTGGTCCTTCGCTTCCTCAAGCAGCCGTTCTTTAGCGCCTGAGGCGATCAAGCTGGCTTTCAATTGTTCCGCTTGCTTGCTGGAGCCGTCTTTTGTTTTGCGATATTGGTGAACCCCGTACGTAATCAACGTAATTGGTGCTCCTAAAATCAGCAGAAGCAGCCGATAGGCGGGGTTGATATACATCTTGTGATAGAGGGAGGCAATACGATCAATGAAGCCGTATCCCGTTGCAGTAGCATCGCCAGTCAATCTATTCCGCTCCTTTAAAATTGCATAATCCCGATAGATATAGTATATTTTATTAATGAGGCACCTAAAAGTCAACCTCGATTATATTTTCTATTATTTATAGCCGCATCGGAATTTATGAGTACAAGCAATAATTTAGAGGTAGAAATTCTTATTTTGCGATAAAAATATGCTTATCGTGTAAAAATGAACGTAAGCGATAAAATATAGATAAAAAAGGTGACATCATGGATTCATTACTACAAGTGAAACAGCTATCGGTTTCCTTCTTCACTAGAGACAAGGAAGTAGAGGCTGTCCGTAACGTTAGCTTCGAGGTTCGCAAGGGCGAGACGCTCGGTATCGTCGGCGAATCCGGCAGCGGCAAGAGCGTAACGGCGCGCACGATTATGCGTTTATTGCCGTCTCCTCCTTCGATGGTGAAGGGCGGGGAGGTATTGTTCCAAGGCAGCAATTTGGCTGACAAGAGTGATGCGGAAATGGAAGCCATTCGCGGCAAGGAGATCGGGATGATTTTTCAGGACCCGATGTCTTCGCTTAATCCGACGATGCGGATCGGCAGGCAGATCGAAGAGAGTCTGATCAAGCACCGCAAGATGAGCAAGTCGGAGGCGCGCATCGAGGCGATTAACATGCTGAAAATGGTCGGTATTCCGAACGCAGAGACGCGTTATTCGCAATATCCGCATGAGTTCTCCGGCGGGATGCGCCAGCGTGTCATGATTGCTATTGCGCTGGCATGCCGTCCGTCGCTGCTGATTGCGGACGAGCCTACGACTGCGCTGGACGTGACGATTCAAGCACAGATTTTGAACCAGATGAAAGTGCTTCAGAAGGAGCTTGGCACTTCTATTATACTCATCACGCATGATCTGGGCGTTGTGGCGGGCATGTGCGACCGTGTCGTCGTCATGAAGGACGGGGAGATTGTAGAGACGGGAACGACGGAAGAGCTGTTCGCGAATCCGCAGCATCCGTATACGATCAAGCTCTTGAACGCTTTGCCTCGTCTTGACGAGAAGAAGAAGCCGAAGCCGGCGCCGCTTGTGAAGCGGGTCGAGGATGATGTGCCGCTGCTGCAGGTAAAGTCGCTTAGACAGCATTTTGACTTGGGCAAGGGGCAAATCCTCAAGGCTGTTAACAACATCAGCTTTGATATTCATGCTGGGGAAACGCTGGGCGTCGTTGGCGAATCCGGCAGCGGCAAATCAACGACAGGCCGCTCGATCCTCCGTCTGAATGAAGTAACGGGCGGGGAAATACTGTACCGCGGCATTCCGCTTCAGCAGTTGAACCGCAGCGAGATGAAGCGGATGCGCCGCCATATGGGCATGATCTTCCAGGACCCGTACGCTTCGCTGAATCCGAGACTGCGCATTGCAGACATTATCGGCGAAGCGCTGGATGTCCACGGCATGTCCTCCGGCAAAGCGGTGCGCCAGAAGCGAATCGAGGAGCTGCTCGACATGGTCGGGCTGAATCCGTCCCACGCGATGCGTTATCCGCACGAGTTCTCGGGCGGGCAGCGGCAGCGGATCGGGATTGCGCGTACGCTCGCCGTCGAGCCGGACTTTATCGTCTGCGACGAGCCGTTGTCGGCATTGGACGTGTCTATCCAAGCACAGGTCGTGAAGCTGCTTGAGGAGCTGCAGCAGCGGCTTGGCCTGACGTATCTGTTCATTGCCCATGACCTGTCCATGGTGAAGCATATCAGCGATCGCGTAGCGGTTATGTATAAGGGCAAGATTGTGGAGCTGGCGGAGAGCGAGGAGTTGTACTCCAATCCGCTCCATGATTATACGAAGACGCTGCTGGCAGCCATTCCGGTACCTGATCCGAAGGTCGAATCCCGCAAGGAGCTCATCGTGAACACCGAAGCGTCGAAGGCCGATCCATACGGACTGGAGCATTCCAGCTTCATCGAAGTATCGAAAGGGCATTGGGTAGCGGTAGCTGGGGCTTAACGAGGATAAGTAAAAGAAAAAGAACCGTACAATTGTGAATTGTATCCCGGTTGTTAGACAACGAGCTAACGATCGGGATGCAGTGGATTGTACGGTTCTTTTTGTTATGTATGGTTTGATTTCAAGAACTGGATTAACTTCGAATTGACCACATCCGGCCTCTCCAAATTCATCATATGCCCAGCGCCCGAGATCATCTCTACCTTCAGATCGAGACCAGCTAAGCCTGTGGCCCGCTCGAACGCAGAGGGAGCGTCGCTGATTACTTCCTGATCGCCAAGCAGAAGCAAGACGGGCATTGTGAGCCTGTGAAGCTCTTCGTCACTGAATACACTGGGCGCAACTCGCAAGGATAACGATCCGTACTTGAAAGCGGCATGAAACTGCTGAGCCAGCAACGGATTCAGTCGATGGCGGGACAGCCATCGGAGGAACAGGCCAACATTCCATTTGACCGGCAGGGCCGCCATCAGAATGATGCGGTTAATGAAGGCTTTATGCAATGGTACGAAGGAGGCTGCTGGACTTAGCAGAAACAGCTTCTTCACGCGTTGCGGTGCACGGCTTGCATAGTTAATCGCCTGAAAGGCCCCATAGGATATGCCGCCTAGCGTGAAGCTTTCCACTTGCAGCGCTGCCAGCGTTTCCTCCAGCCATTGCGCGCATTGCTCCAGATTGGCGGGGAGATTGCTCGGCCTGCTGTTATTCAAATCACCGATGAAATCAAGGGCATAAACGCGATGTTTTGCGGACAGCGTCGCGATGTTAGGCTGCCAGACCGTAGAGCTAAACCCCATTGCATGCAGCAATACCAATGGTTCCCCATCCTCAGGGCCGCAGGCAACCACATGGGTATCGCCAAAGCTAGTCGGCACATGGAAGGTGGAGTGCGGAATATCCCATTGAGCAAGGCTTTTAGCGTAATGTTCTTTGTATCGGGATTCCTTCTTTAAACTTTTAAAATGTAGCGGGTTTTCAGAAACGGTGGCGGCCTGCGGCATCACATAATCCCTCCTCGCGGTAATAGGAAGCTTCCGACTGACAGGATGGTGGTTATCGATAGACTCTAAGAGGCCTTGCGCAGCTTTAATCTGTCCTTGGCTATATTAGCTGTGAGGATGAGTTTAAGGGCAGCTACGCCTTGCGGCAATTGATTCGAAATAGTAGCTTTGGGCAAAATTAAGGCGCGATTGCTTCCGACATAGATGCAGATTAAAGCTTTTGACTCTGTAATCTTAAAAATCTCTTTCCAATTAATATGGCTGGTTCCGGAATCGGATACTACAGAAATGCCGGCATCGGAAAATGTGTACGACTGATTATATTGGAGCATGACATCGGATTGATAAATCCGATTCGATCGAAAAACGATAAAAAGATACATGAGAACAGTGATGAGCGCGCCTACACCTGCCCCGCCTAATGCAGCAACCGTAATGGTTAATCCATCTAATGGAACGCTATTGGCCAACACGACTACTGCAAATAAAAGCCAATAGACGAAGAAGCTAATAACGAGTGATTTCTTTTGATGCTGCAAATTGAGATTTAGAATGTCTTTAGGGGTAAGGCGGATATCGAATGAAACCTTGTGGCTGTCAGTCATGCTGTGGTTCCTCCTGTATGTAGAAATATTCTTAGGCACGAGATTTAGATTTAATTACATTTCTAGTCAACCAAATAATAAAATAAAAAGCAAAAAACAAAAATAAGAAAAAGAGTACTCCATAAAGAAAGATAGCTGCTTTAGGATAGTTTTCGAATAATCCATGGTAAACGAAGAAATAGGAGCTTTCATACGAAAACTGCTCTTCTTTAGGTGCTAATAAATTTGTGATCAAACGGTAATTAAATAAAACTATGATTCCCTCTACGACCAGTGCAAGTAATAGCGATTTGATAGCATTGCTTTTTGGAAGATTAATAATGTCAGCCCCTTGTTCCATTGAAAATATGCGGGCAAAGAAACGGCACCTTCATTAGTTAAGATGGTGTCGAACAATAAGGTGCAGTTTAATTGGTGGAAGTTTGCCGTAGGAATAGGGCTTTAAAGGCGAACACTATCGTTTCTCCAGAGTCTCGGGCGGGAGAACTTTATTTTAAAATCAGTTTCATGCCTTCATGGCTTGCTGTAAATCCAAGACGCTCATAAAAACGGTGCGCGTCCCCGCGGTGCTTGTCCGTTGTCAGCTGCACAAGCCCGCATTCGGCAGTCTTGGCAAGAGCAATCGCTTCTTGAAACAGTGCTTCCCCTACACCTTTTCCCCGATAGCTGCGGTCGACCCGTACGCCCTCGATTTGCGCTCTTTTCATTCCGAGCCTAGCTAGCCCAGGTATGATCATCAGTTGAAGACAGCCGATTACGGCGTCGTTCTCGATGGCGAGAACAATGTAATTGCCGTTCTGTGCCTCCATCTCGGCAAAGGCTTCGCGGTATTCAACAGGCAGTGGATCTTCAAAACGCTCACGCTGCGAACCAAGCTCATCATCAGCTAGCAAGCGTACGATAGCAGGCAAATCGGATTGTTGGGCTTTTCTGAAATGCATGGTTATTCACTCCTTGATGCTGACATGAATCATTGTTAAGTAAAGTATATCATGAAGGGTTATTCAGCAGCTTGGAGCGTGAACGTGCGACAGCGATTATTCATTTGCAGCGGAATTATACAGTTGTTTCATCGTAATAAAAGCTTGCTGCCTTGTAAATTTAGCGCTCGAACTGAAGTAATTGTTCGCTGTGGTGCCCAGAACAGACTGATTATTTGTGCTGTCAACGCTGCCGGTTACAGCTCTTTTTGATTTCTATTAATTTTCTTTATATATCTATAATCTTTGAAGAGACCGTATAAAAATAAAATGATTAATGCCAATACTGCAAAGGCAAAGCTTAGCACTGCTAACCATAATATTGCTCCACCTAATATAATCAAACATAAAAACAATCCAGTATACAGATTCACAAAAACGATAGGATAATTTAAGCATAACAAAAAAGTGAGTTTACGTATAAAGATGAGGATAAGCACAGTGTAGCTAATTATAATCGGGTAACATATGAAAAAGTACCCAAAAGCTTCATTACCCTCCGGTATCTCATTCTCGCTTAAAAATCCATGATTTTCGGCGTATGGAACCACTACATAAAATAAATAAACGGAAACGAGTAAGGACACGAGTAATGCTATTATATTTAATTTGTTTGATTTTAAAATTGCCAAAAGATCATGGCCCCCTGTTTACTTTATCTACCCGTAAAGATTTATAAGTGAAACATACAATTAGTAGTGGGTAAAATTCCAGTTACTACAAGAAAAATATATCATGGCCCCGTACTTTTTGTATAGGTAACGTGAGTATCTCGTGTAAACATGCCGATAAACATAAAGAGACTACAACTCAGTGTAGTGCTTAATCATCTAAGTATGGCATGCTCGATACGATTCGAATGTACGACCTGAAGCAAACGTGTAACGGAGAGTCTGTACAAGGATAAGGCGGAGATCACTTAATAGGAGGAAATACATGATTAAAAAATATATTGGGTTGCTATTTATTATGTTGACTTTAGTAGGTTGTACTTCCAAAAACGATATCTTAGAGAATGTCAGCCAGGAAATTAAAAATTACGGAATTAGTGCAGAAGTTCCTCAAGTAGATGATTTGGCGGTTAATTTTGTTTACGTCCTTCCATCTCCAACGGCAACTGGGGATGTTAATACTGTAGTGATTTCTTATACGGAGAGAAAAGGGGAATTATTAAAACCAAATTCAAATCAAAATGAGAGTAAGAAAAAAGTTTTATATGGCCCATTCGAAGGGGACAGCATTTTTAATCTATCAATTAGCAATGTTGAGAACTCGCTTGATAACGCTTCTTCTACTACTGTCGCAGACTTAAAAATGGAGTATACGGTTACAAACGATCGTTTGATTTTATTAGCAAATCAAAATCATATGTCCTATATGATTGAAGGTCAAATAACAAGTAAGTACACCGAAGAAAGCTACTTTGATGTGATGGCTGGAATTGTTCATTCGGTACATGTGAATACCAGATAGCTTTCCGGCGTAAGGAGTACAGTAAGCGATTCGTATCGGTGCTTTTTGTTGTCGAAATGAAGAATGGGATCCTGACAATTGCCTCCCATTCTTCTCCCTATGCCGTATATCATTCCCCGTTAGCCCAGTCTCTAAAAAGCATATTCCTTCTCGTTATTTTCCATATCAAGGTATCTAATTCTGTTAGAGTCCTTCCAGTCACCCCAATTTATA
Source organism: Paenibacillus sp. NPDC058071 (assembly GCF_042885235.1). Taxonomy (NCBI): domain Bacteria; kingdom Bacillati; phylum Bacillota; class Bacilli; order Caryophanales; family Paenibacillaceae; genus Paenibacillus; species Paenibacillus sp. NPDC058071. The sequence goes on along the minus strand of NZ_JBHVSK010000022.1, from coordinate 55,237 downwards.
ATGCTGTCAACTTCCACGCGGAATAATTCTTTATATGGAACATTCATCGGATTAGAAAAATCATAGAATACAAGCTCATAAGGATATGCCCAATAGCAGCCATCAACCACTATTATTTTTTTTTGTGGGAAATACATTATTTCCGCCCAACAGAATCCCCGCCCATTATAAGCCTCTTCGGGAACATAATGTTTAGTTTCTTTATTCGATAAATTAACAATTGAGTATCCCTGATAATCGAGTCCACACAACAGATACTCTATGCCATTTACCTCCACCCAACTGAATAGGAACGGGTCAAAGTTTCTATATATTATATCGATGGTATTATTGTTACTATCCATAACAATCCCTTTTGAATAATTGTATCTCCTAATACCTTCTTCATGATTATAGTGCTGGACTTCAAGTTTGAAATTCCCCGACGGTGAATGGATAATTTCTGTTTCGTTGGTGTTGTAAAACGTATCTTGAAAATAATGCATCATTTCGGTTCTTTTACTAAGAAACTGAGCATCTTCAACAATATTTCTCAAATTCGATCACCTCCAATAAGTATTACAACTTGTTATTGTGTTGAAATGGCCGCTAGCGAAACGGGCTTTCGAGTTGTTCTACTCAAATGAACTCATCAAGTGTAACCACATATTCAATTTTGTGAAGTGACTCGTTTAATTGGCGCCGAAAGTGTTTGATAGCGTCTATTAATGTATCAGTATAGATGTAATCATCTGATTCAAAGTTCTGCCAGATAGAGTATGTTTTCCAGTTGTCGTTTCCTAGGTACAGAAGGTCAATGATGATCACAACATTTTATATCCAGTACAATATTGAACATTCCTTCCTGCCTGTTACTTCGACAAACCCAAAAGGAGCCGCAATTGCTCCTATGTCTATGTTCCTGAGAGTCCAACCACTGACTACTTGCCTACGCTAATATCATGTCGCATCCCTTTGCTTGCCAACCATTCGACAAGTATATTCTGAATCCTGAGTCGATCATCCAAAGGAATGATTTCAATTCTTTGCTTATTCATATAGTAACGCTTGTTTATGTGTTCAGTCTCTCCAAAAACGAGAACATCAAAATCTTTTACTGCTGGCATCTCGCCGTAAATGATTACAATTGACTTACCTTCCACAAAATATATGTTTACACCGCGACCATGACTGCGCCAATGAAACCCTGAAATATTGGGATAGATGCTATCCTTCTGAATTGCCTCAAAACCACGGTCTTCCACCGAGAATCCTCCATTCCATGATGCTAACGCCGCGCTATCTTTCCTCGTTAGTTGAACGAAATCCAAAGGATTATTTATTCGTAAGTTTTAGCTGCATATAAAATATCAGCAAAAACCTTCCACGTTGGTTGTTCTGGAATGGTCTGATTAGTGTTTGAATAGTAACCATCCATATCGTATATCCAGCCTTGCATTGCTTCAAGGTATCTGTCTAAAGTTGGGTTTTGCCAGTCTTCCCCATTTGTAACTAAGTCCTTCCTAAGAGCAGTAAGAAACCGCAGCAAATCATCTTTTGACCGTATTTCATTTATCGTTTCATGTAGATGCATTATAAACCTCCCTGACAGATTCGCCTTAACGCCTATATTCTCGAATGTGACCAAGCTATCCTGCCCGCCGATATTTAAGCGGCGCTTAGAATCGAAAACAAGCGATGGAGCAGCTCCATCTCTAGATTACATTCGACAATGGTAGCAATCTTCCTTTCAAAGAAAAGAGTCCGCGAATACTCACGGACTCTCTGTATGTTTTCGTCCAACTACAATACGTTTTCCTTTACGTCCTTCTGTGCTTTTTACAGTTGCCATCTTCATGTCCTCCTAAGATGTCTGCGGAGGAAGCTGTTCTGTGTACTTGGGCGGGAGGGGCAACAGTCTCGCAAGGTTTGGAGCAACAGTCTGCCCGTTATTGAGGGGTGAACTGTGAGTCCTAATTGTCCTAAGAAAAAACAAAAAACCTTGCAATAACAAGGTTTACGAAGAAATGGCGCGCCCGATACGATTCGAACGTACGACCTGCAGTTTAGGAAACTGTCGCTCTATCCTGCTGAGCTACGGGCGCGCAGCAAAAATTATTATAGCATGGACTGTTTTGTCCATGCAACGCCTCCCGGGGCAATCCTCACTCCGCAATCCACTGAACCACCAACGCTACACCCTTAGCCCCCGCAAACAAAAACTTACTTCTCACAAGCAATCATATCCTTATCGCGATCCAGCTTTTTGTTGGCGTCGTACAGCGCCTGGGACACATGCGGCTTATACTTCGTTTTGCTGCCTTTATTTGTCGCTTTGGCCGTACGGGCAACTCCGCCCTTGTAAACTTTGTTCAGCTCTGTGCAGTTTTTATACCGCTTTGTCTCATCGTCCTTCTTCGCAGCTTCCGCCACAGGGAAGGTCAAGCCCGCCGCCAAGCAAACGGCGATGAATCCCATCATTACCTTCTTCATATGCATTAAGACGCACCATCCTCTCCTCCTGACAGTATAAAGCCCTCCCAATAAAATGAAAAGAAGGGAGGGCTTCTCTACGCCAGTATTCAATGATCCGCTCTGCAAAATGTTTAAAGCACCTGCTCCAAAAACTTAATCGCGCGCGGGCTTTGCGGCTGTATGAAAAAACGCTCCGGCGCAGCCTTTTCCACCAGTCTGCCGTCGTCCATAAAATAGATCGTATCCGCCGCTTCGCGGGCGAATTTCATCTCATGGGTGACGATCATCATCGTCATGCCGGTATGCGCGAGGTCGCGAATGACGGCAAGCACTTCCTTTACCATCTCCGGGTCAAGCGCGGACGTCGGCTCATCGAAGAGCATAATATCCGGCTCCATTGCCATGCTCCGAGCAATAGCCACGCGCTGCTTTTGTCCGCCGGACAGCCGCCCTGGATACGCGTCCGCTTTATCCGCCAGACCAACCCGGGAGAGTAGAGCCTGCGCTTGCATGCGTGCCTCGACGGAAGGAATTCCTTTCACGCGCATCGGAGCAAACGTAATGTTATCGATGACCGTCATATGCGGAAACAGGTGAAAATGCTGAAACACCATTCCGATCCGCTGCCGGATCTTCGTAATGTCGGTACGGTCGTCGGTTAAGCTTACGCTGTCGATGAGTATCGTACCAGAGCTGGGCTGCTCCAGCAGATTGAGGCAGCGGAGAAACGTCGATTTGCCAGAGCCGGACGGCCCGATGAGCGCTACGACCTCGCCTTGCTCCACCGTCGTTGTAATCCCCTTTAGCACCTGATGCTTGCCAAACGATTTGGTCAGTTCCTTTACCTCAATCACCGCGTCTCAGCCTCCTTTCCAACAGTCTGGCGAGCGAGGTCAGAATAAGCACCAGCACATAATAAATGGCTCCCGCGAACAGGAGCGCTTCGAAAGCGCGGAATTCGGTCGACTGGATGACGTTCGCTCTCCGCATGAGATCCTGCACGCCAATAACGGAGACGAGCGATGACTCCTTCAGCAAAGCGACGCATTCATTCACCAGCGCCGGCAGGATTGTTCGCAGCGCCTGCGGCATGATGATGCTGATCATCATCGTCCGATAAGGAATGCCAAGCGCCATCGCGGCTTCTCGCTGTCCCTTGTCCACGGCCATGATGCCGGCGCGGATAGTCTCGGACAAATAGGCCGCCGAGTTCAGGCCAAAGGCAAGTCCCGCCGCAAGCAGCGGCGAGATATCGTAATGCAGCAGCTGAGGCGTAGCAAAATAAATCAGAAACAGCTGCAGCAGCAGCGGTGTTCCGCGAAAGACGGAGGTATAAGCGGTGGCGAAGCCTTTTAGCAAAACAACATCCGATATTTTGAACAGGGAGAGCACCGTGCCGAGCAGAAACCCGAACAAGGCCGACACGAGCGTGAACAACAGCGTGACATAAATGCCCCGCAGCATATACCCCACATAATCGTTGAGGATGCTAAAATCGAGAAACTTCGCTTCGGTTGCCGCCGAGCCGCCGTTGCGCTCGAACCATTTGGCCGACATGGAGTCGAGCAAACCGCTATCTTTCATCTCTGCGAGTACCCGGTTAAACTCGTCCAAATGCGGCGATTGCTTCGGAAAAGCGATGGCGTAACCAACATCCTGCTCGGACACCGGCAGGAAGGAAAGCTGGAGATCCGGATTGGTGTCGGCATAACCGAGCGCTACCGCATCCTCGACGATAGCCGCGTCGATCCGGTTGGACGCCAGCTCCTGCACCAGATCCGAAATATTGTTCAACGCAAGCAGTTGGACATCGGTCAAGCCTTTAGCCAGCGTTTCCTGAACCGAGCCGAGCTGAACGCCGACTTTTTTGCCGGTTAGTTCCTCAGCGGTCTCGATCGGCTTGCTCTTCTTGGACATGATCGTATTCCGGGCGACGTAATATTCTTCGGAAAAGTCGATGCTTCGCTTTCGTTCCTCGGTTGCGGACATGCCCGACATGACAAAATCGACTCGGCCTGTCTGAAGCGCGGCGATCAGCCCGTTAAAGTCCATGCTGGCGATCTCCAGCTTATAGCCAAGCTGTTCCGCTATGTGCTTCGCGATGTCGACATCGAGACCGATGATTTGACCGTTGTTCTTGGCGTCGATCGATTCATAAGGGGGGTAGTCCGGCGAGGTGCCCATCACAATCGTCTTAGCTTCGCTTGGCGCAGCGGGAAGCGGCTGTGGAAAAACAGCCAATGCGCACAGTGCACATAACCCGACAATCGCGCCCGGAAGCAGCCGATTCCAAACTTTTTGTAAACGTGTCGACAGGCGCATGACGTCCTCATTCCTTCTAGGCGTTTAGTAAGGGTACAGCTTTAACATACCCAGAAAGGAATGGTTTCATCTGGCAGCAAAACGAAGAAAATGGTTATTTGGAACTAGATGAAAATGGAAGTTTGCTTAGAGAATGTCGAATAATGCCTGAAAATTGTATAGACGCGTCGACATGTTTTTACAAACAGTTGGAAGGAGAAGGCGTATAATAAAGGAAATTACCACATGAGTGCTATTATAAGGAGCGTGCCCCCAAGCGAGCTATGGACAAAACGAATCTGCTTAATCAATTGCAATCGCTGCGGCTCAAGCTTCATGAGATTGCCGAGGCACGAGGCAGTTTAACAGACCCCGACGTCCTAGCGATCAGCGAGGAGGCGGACCAACTCATCGTAGCGCTGCAACAGCTGCAACGAGAAGAAGCCGCCGGAACTACGCTGCGCAAGTTTGAAGGGTGATCTAGACAATATTTACTGCCATTTCGGTCAAGGCTTATTTTTGTTACGTAATTTGCGGAAGAACTCGGTCAGCAACGAAGCGCACTCGGGACGCAATATCCCGCTGGTTAGTTCCGTTTCGTGGTTAAACCGCGGTTCCTGCAACAAATTCATTAACGTGCCGGCGCAGCCGGCTTTAGGATCCTCCGTTCCATATACGACGCGCTTGACCCTGGATTGAACGATGGCACCCGCGCACATCGGACAAGGCTCAAGCGTGACGTATAGCGTGCAATCGAGCAGCCGCCAAGCGCCTAGATGTTCGCATGCCTCGCGGATTGCCACCATTTCCGCATGAGCGGTAGGATCATGCTTCGTTTCACGCAAATTATATCCTCTTCCGATAATCTCGCCGTTTTTTACGACGACGGCCCCAATCGGGACTTCGCCGATTAGCTCGGCTTTCCGAGCCTCTTCAATTGCTTGTTGCATCCAAGCCTGATCTTCTTCTTCTCTTTTCATGATAGATAGAGCACCTCCGTTAATAAAGACGAACAAATACGGTTTATTCAACGAACAAGTATTCCGTTGTTAACATGTGGTGGATAAATCTGTGGATAACTACGTTGTTGTCCACAAAAATACACACATGTTATCCCGTGACTTGTGAATGACTTGTTGATAATGTGGATAGTTTGTGGACGAGATCGATGCGCAGCAAAGGATGTGCCGGCCCTTGTCATTTAAAACCAAGTTTTCTCTACTCATGACGCTTATTATCACGTTTGGATTTATAACTATCGTTATTGTGGACGAATACAGGACGAATCGCAACATTCGCGAGCAAACTTGCGCCGAAATGGAGAAAGTTTCGGTGATGCTGCTGGAATCGTTGTCGGATCAGCGGTTTTACAACAAGGTCGGAGGCGGCCCGGATGCAGATTTCATCAACAAAGAAATCGGGCTTTTTATGAGTACGCATCCAAGTATGTTGGAAATATCGATTTTTCAAATGGAGCCTCGAAATGCAGTAGAGGAATTTTTGCCGGCACATCGCTTGCGGTTCGGCACTTACGTCTATCGCAACCTGGAGAACGATCTTGCGTTGTTGACGGAAGTGGTCCGGAAAGACACGTTCAAGACGATGAGGTTCGATAAAGACGATCAGTCTATTGTCAGAAGCTATTACGGCAATAAGGAAAGCGGTTTTGTCGTCAGTGTCGTCAACAATAAGCATGATCAGAACCAAGTTATATATCAGAAACGGATTCAGGCGCTGCAATATGCGGTTTTTATATATGCCTTCGTTATGGCGTGCAGTTACGTGCTGGCGGGCCTGCTTCTCCGTCCGCTCAATCAAATTTTATGGAAAGTGAAAGAAATATCGCTTGGCCGCCTCGATTCGGTCATTGAGGTGAAACGGAACGACGAATTTGGTCTGCTCGCTCACAAAATCAATGCCATGTCGCAAAATTTGACGATTTACATGGGCAAGCTGAGGAAAGCGTTCGAGGACAATCGGGCGATGAAGGAGTATTTGCAATCGTTTATCGATCATACGAGCGACGCGATTCATGTGATTGACTTGGAAGGCAAGATCATTCAGGTCAACAAAGCGTTCGAGCAGTTATACGGTTATACCGAGGAAGAGGCGCTCGGCGACGATTTGCCGCTTATTCCCGAATCGAACAGCATGGAGATGAAGCTCATTCTCGATTCGCTGCATTCTGGCAAAGTACTGCCCGCTCAAGAAACGGTCAGAGTGACGAAAAGCGGCGAGACGATTCCGGTCAGCGTCACCGTATCGCCGATCCGTGATACCGACGGCGAGATTCAGGCATTCGCGAGCATTACCAGAGACATGCGCTCCCGCAATAAAATGGAGGAGCTGCTCCGGCATTCCGAGAAGCTGACGATGGTCGGACAGCTGGCAGCCGGAGTGGCCCATGAAATCCGCAACCCGCTGACGACGTTAAGAGGATTTTTGCAGCTTCAGCAGCAGAGTCAAAAGCTGAATGTGACGCATACGGCGCTAATGCTGTCGGAATTGGAACGGATCAACCTCATCGTTGGCGAATTTCTTATTCTAGCCAAGCCGCAGGCGACGCGGTTCACGGTCAAGGATGTTCGCTTCGTGCTGAAGGACGTGCTGTCTCTGCTCGACAGCGAGGCGCATATGTATAATGTTGTCTTCCGCACGTTGTTTACGGAGTCACCCTGTCCAATCTCGTGCGAAGAAAACCAGCTGAAGCAAGTATTCATTAATTTGCTTAAAAACGGAATTGAAGCAATGCCGAACGGCGGGCGCATTCATTGTTATATTGGAATCAAACTGGATCGCATTACAATCTCCATTACGGACGAAGGGATCGGTATCCCGGAAGAAATGATTCCGAAAATCGGCAGTCCGTTTTTCACCGGCAAGGAAAGCGGCACGGGCCTTGGTATGATGATTAGCCAGCGGATTATTCACAGTCATCACGGCTTGATGGAAATTCAAAGTCAAGTCAATGTCGGAACGACGATTACGATCACGCTCCCCGCTTTGAATGTGAATGGAAATGAAGGTATACTGGAAAAAAAGGATCAAACGGGTTGAACGGAGGGCATCGTGTAACGATGTGTTCTGATTTATATCTGGCAGGCGGGAGAATTTAATGGAGAAGAAGGACGCGGTGGAGAAAGCAAGCCAAACGTATAGCTGCTTGGTGGCGGGAGCGACCGGATTGATTGGTTCGGCTCTTGTCCGGCAGCTGCTTGAGGACCCTTCTTGCCGCTCGATTATTGCGGTGACAAGAAGGCCTCTTGATTACGTTGGCGGCGGCGGGTCCAACATGGGCAACGACAAGCTGCGCGTCGTAACGGCTGACTTTGACTTGCTGCCGCAGGCGCTGGAGGAGATTGAAGCGGTAGACGTCATCTTCTGCGCGCTCGGAACGACGATCAAGGCAGCGGGATCGCAAGAGGCGTTTCGCAAAGTGGATTATGATTATCCATTAGCGCTCGCTGAGTGGGCCGAGCAGAGGGACGTCCCGCATTATCTTGTTGTGACGTCTATGGGCTCCTCGACTACCTCGCCTTTCTTTTACAGTCGGGTGAAGGGAGAGCTACAAGATAAGCTTCGTCGTTACTCGTTCCAAACCATTCATTTCTTCCAGCCGTCGCTGCTGCTAGGCGATCGTCCGTCGGTACGAGTAGGCGAATCGATAGGAACGGTTGTGTCGAAGGCATTGACTTGGGCGATGGTCGGGCCGCTGCGGCGCTTCCGGCCGATTGCAGGCGAGAACGTGGCTCATGCGATGAGAGCGGTTGCGAGGGGCGTCGCCTATGCGCCTGCGCAGGCGTCGGAAGCGGGCGGAAGTACGCCAGAGGTTATCATTCATCGCTCGGACAGTATTGCGGAAATAGCGAAAAGGGTCACACAGACAACGGGGTGAACGGTTGTGCGGATTAATAAATTTATAAGCGAGACGGGCTATTGCTCGCGGCGCGAAGCGGACAAGCTGGTCGACAGCGGCCGGGTGACGATTAACGGCGAGAAGGCGCAGCTGGGCAGTCAGGCCGAGCAGGGCGACGACGTTCGTATCGACGGCAAACGGATTGGCGTACAGAGGCAGCATGTCTATATTGCTTTAAACAAACCGGTAGGCATTACTAGTACAACAGAGCTGCATGTAAAAGGGAACATCGTCGATTACGTCGGCCATGCGGAACGAATCTTTCCAATTGGACGTCTGGACAAAGATTCGGAAGGGCTCATTCTCCTGACGAATGACGGTGATGTTGTCAATCCGATTTTGCGCTCTGAGGGCAAGCATGAGAAGGAATATATTGTGACGGTGGATCGGCCGGCGACAGACCTGTTCTTGAAGGGAATGTCGGAGGGCGTGAGAATTTTGGGGAGCATGACGCTGCCTTGCAAGGTTACCCGGATGGGCGACCGAATGTTTCGGATTATATTGACGGAAGGCAAGAACCGGCAAATCCGCCGGATGTGCCAAGCGTTCGGCTACGAAGTCCGTAAGCTGAAGCGCATTCGGATTATGAATATCCACTTGGGTGATCTGCAGACGGGCAAGTGGCGGGATTTGACGGCCGAGGAAAAGCGGGAGCTGTTCACGGAGCTTGATTACGTGCCTTCTGAACCGAAATGAAGTACGTTATGCGTACATAAAGAAGCGCCTCCGACTTTGGGCCGGAGGCGTTTTTAAATTATAGAGTAAGCTTCGATGATATATTGCCGCGGGATAAGCTCCGCCAAGGCGAGACTAACTTCATTCTGGAAGTTACTAGTCTCGGAATTTGCCCCAATAACTGCAAAATGGCAGTTATTCCTCGCATATAAGCCTGTGCAACCCGAAATACCTGCATTTTGGCAGTTACTGGCTCCGTCTCACGCTGGTTGAGTCGGTATTTGCCCCAATAACTGCAAAACGGCAGTTATTCCTCGCATATAAGCCTGTGCAACCCGAAATAACTGCATTTTGGCAGTTACTGGCTCCGTCTCACGCTGGTTGAGTCGGCATTTGCCCCAATAACTGCAAAACGGCAGTTATTCCTCGCATATAAGCCTATGCAACCCGAAATACCTGCATTTTGGCAGTTACTGGCTCCGTCTCACGCTGGTTGAGTCGGTATTTTACCCAATAACTGCAAAACGGCAGTTAAGGATCAACGCAAAGAAGCGTCTACGTTGACCATGTCCGCCATCGGGCAGCCGGCCGTTTGCCTTTCGGAGAGCGCTGGCACCTCGTCGTC
>NZ_JBHVSK010000022.1:0-45256 GCF_042885235.1 Paenibacillus sp. NPDC058071 | reverse complement strand
GGGCGCCGACTCCGGCTGGTTGAGTCGGTCTAAACCCCAACACCTCAAAACCGCACTTACCGCCCCCCCCCACCGACGCGCCTCCGGCTTTGGGCCGGAGGCGCTTCTTTATGATACCGTTAATTTTTCGGCGTTGCCGGGATTTGCTGTGCTTTCTCGGGATCGACGTACTTCCGAATGATGGACACTTCGACGCGGCGGTTTTTCGCTCGTCCATCGACGGTCGTGTTCGTCGCCACAGGGCGGTATTCGCCGTAGCCGATGGCGCTGAAACGTTCCGGTTTGAGCGCCGCATTTTTGAGCAGCACGTCCATGAACCGGAGCGCCCGCGAGGAGCTCAAATCCCAGTTCGATTCGAATTCTCTCGTCGAGATCGGCTGGTCGTCGGTGTGTCCGGATACGACGATTTCATACTCTGGATATTGTTGAATCATCTTGGCGATTGTGATGGCCAGCTCTTTCGATTCTTCTTTCAGCTTGGAGCTGCCGGACGGGAAGAGCGCGTTGTCGCTAATCGTAATCATCAACTGCGAATGATTGAGCTTCGTCTCCAACTCCGTCGACAAACCGTTCTGTTTAATGTAATCATCAAGCTTCTTCTTCAGCTTCTCCAGATCTTCTTGCTCTTTCCGAATGAGCTCTTCGAGACGCTTCTGCTCTTTCTTCTCTTCTTCTTTCTCTTTGCTATCTTGAATGATCTCTTTCTGCTTAGGTCCCTTCTCGATGACGGAAGGGTTGTCCAATACGCCAGTTCCGCTGTTAAGCGCGAGGTTGAACGCTTGGCTCATCTCGTCAAACTTGCGTGCGTCGACAGAACTCATAGAATAGAGCACGATAAAAGTAGCGAGCAGCAAAGTTAAAATATCGGCATAAGGAATGAGCCAAGATTCGTCGATGTGATCTTCGTGATCATTATGCTTGCGCTTTTTGCTCAACGGCTCTTTCCTCCTTCTCCCTCAGTTTTACTCTTTCAGTAGGAGTGAGGAATACGGACAGCTTTTGGTTGATTGCGATCGTCGATACGCCGGATTGAATAGAGAGCAAGCCCTCTACCATCATAAGGCGAATCTCGATTTCACGTTTCGACAACCGCTTCAGCTTGTTAGCAATCGGGTGCCAAAGGACATAACCTGTAAAGATACCGAGCAGCGTTGCGATAAATGCAGCTGCAATTGCATGCGCCAAGTGATTCATGTCGGACATATCCGACAAGGCGGCCACGAGACCGACAACGGCGCCGAGTACCCCGAGCGTAGGGGCGTATGTACCAGCTTGCGTGAAAATGAGGGCGCCGGCTTTATGGCGCTCTTCAGTAGCGGAAATATCTTCAAGCAAAACATCACGAACAAAGTCTTGATCGTTACCGTCGATAATCATCCGCATACCGTTGCGCAGGAACGTATCTTCGATGTCGTCGACTTTCGCTTCCAGAGCGAGCAAGCCTTCGCGACGAGTGATGGAAGCCCACTCCATGAAGCGCTCAATCAGTTGTTCGCGGGGCATCAGTTTTTGTTCAGTAAATACGATCTTGAACAGTTTGCCTGTCTTCGACAGCTCCGAGAACGGAAACGCGATCATGATGGCAGCCACAGTGCCGACTATAATAATCATAAAGGCGGCCGGGTTCGCAAGGTTGTCCAGCCCAGCTCCCTTTAAGACCATCCCTACCAGTACAGCCGCGACCCCTAGAACAACACCAATTATCGTAGATTTTTCCATAATACACCCCGTCCAGTACGTATTCGACATTTCTCTACTTTTATTATCGACAGAAGGAGGGAAGGAGATTAGACTTAAAAAAAAGGATTTGCGAGTTCGGGCGTTAAAAATCGCTCCAATGAGGTAGAATAATAGGGAAGGCTTCGCAAATTAGAACGGATAAAGGCGGTTGATCGCATGGGTGTTAGACATGGAAGAGAATATGCAGATATATTGAAGGAATTGACCGAAGCGGTTCGTGCGATTCCCGGTAGCTATACGTTTTTTGAGATGGAGCAAGAAGAGTGGGAGGCGCTCGGCGAACCCGAGAAGCATGAGGTGATGGAGGCGCTCGCGGACGACGTATTTTTCGGCCTTGCAGAGCAGCCGGTATTGGAAGTCGGCGAAGGTACAATTACACATCATCCGAAGCATCATATCATTGAGGTATCGGCTGGAGACAATGTAACGCGCGTCATTCGGCTCATATGATGGAGTAATTCGACAAAATTCAATATAATACACGCGGAGGCGGCAGGTATCTGTCGCTTCTTTACATTTAATGTCGACTTCGATATGATATTAATCAATATTATGGAAGAATAGATTACGCAAGGTTTACATAGAGGTGAGCGCATGAGCCTATCACAAGCAAAATTACCGAAATCGCTAGGTTTAGACGGCGAGAGGCTAGCAGCGTTCTACCAGCCGATTATTGCAATGGATACTAGACGGATCATTGGCTACGAGGTTTTGGGTCGAGCTTGCAAGGACGATCAAGCCCGCAGCTTAGGACCGTTTTTTGGCGATCCGGACGTGCCGGCGGAGGATCATATTGTTGTAGACCGGATACTGCGTGAACAGGCCATACAGCGTTTAAGCAAAACGGCCGGACAATCGGCACCGCTGCTGTTCATTAATTTAAAGCCGAATTGGATGCATCGCTATACGGAGTCGGGCGAGCTGTACACGCTATCGCTTATCGAGAAATATCGGATTGATCCGAAAAGGATCGTACTTGAGATTACGGAAGAAAGCTTTAACGGTTCGATGGAAGAATTGCGGATGGTTATCGATTTGTATCGGTCGAGAGGATGCCTAATTGCCATCGACGACGTAGGCAGCGGCTTCAGTAATACCGACCGGATTGCGCATATTCAGCCGAATCTGTTGAAAATCGATATGCACATGATTAAACGCAGCGCGACGCATGGCGGCTATCTGGGCGCACTGCGATCGTTCTCTACGCTTGCGGAGCAAATCGGCGCTTCACTGCTTGTCGAGGGTGTTGAAACGAAGCAGGATTTGGCGCGGGCTATCGATGCGGGCGCAAGGTATGTGCAAGGCTACCTCTTTGCACAAGCGGAGCCGGACTTCCAGAAGGACGACCGTTTTTCCGGACTGCTAGAGAAAGAGCTGGGAGCGCATCTGAGAAGCCACCTGCAGGCTGAGTATTATTGGCGCAAGCAGTCGGAGAAGCTGGTGCAATTGTTATCCGAGGCTTCTTCATTGCCGGAAGACGGCGATTCGCAGTCAATGGAGATGGATCAGTGGATTCATATGCTGTTGCCAAAGCTGCACGAACGCAGCATTCGCGTCTACCTTTGCGGTGGGGACGGTATTCAGCTGTCCTCCAACTTCTCGCGAAACGGCAACCAATCCTGGCGGCAAGAGGACGCGTACCAGGGAGCGAATTGGAGCTGGCGGCCTTATTTTATTCCGAATCTGGTGCAGCTGAACGATCGCCAGCAGGCGATTGTTTCCCGTTCGTATACCGATCTGGATACGCGCGAATGGATTCGGACCATCTCCGTGATGACCGGACGGGGCTGCATTCTATTCGTCGATATGCGAGTGCCGGATGCGGACGTTCAGCTTGAGAATTGTCACGATTAAAAAAATGCAGCTGAGCAGCTTGCGCGGTCCCGCGCTTCACTGGCAGGTGTCAGCGTTCGTATACCATGCAGTGGAATTCGCCGGCGCCTCGCGGAGTGGAGCGGATATACGTATCTTCGATCCGAAAGCCCGCTTTGAGGTAAGCCCGAACGGCGCGCTCGTTCCAGACGAGCACTTCGAGATCGACGGTGCAGTCCGGCCGCTGCAGGAGCGCCTGCTCGGCGACGAAGGCGGCGAACGGGCCGCCGATACCGCGACTGCATAAGTCGGGCCGCAGGCCGAGTCCGAGGCGAGTGACGCCGACGATCGGAAACAGCTGGGCGAAGCCCAGCAATTGTCCGCTGTTGTCTACGATTGCTCGATACTGCTGATTACGAAGGACGGGATCGCCGAATTCGATCCCGTCCTTTTGCATATCGTCCCATGACGGCCATTCGTACAACCGGTACAGGCCCTCGTATTTCCACTCGCACAGCTGTTGGGCATGATTAATTTCCAGCGGAAGCATGGTCATGTCAATTGGCAATCGTTTATAATAGGAAGATATATGTTTGTTCAAGGTGCAATCCTCCTTGTTGAAACCGGATACTTAACTTATCGTGCAGCGTTTGCGAGCACCGAATGGACCCCTAGTTATGGATAGAAAGTATAAATCAGATACGCTTCTATGACAACGTCAAACGGATTCTTTCCGATCGATCGGCCGATTCGTTCTTGCTTGTAACAGCATGCGTTGCAGAAGCTCCACGTACAAGGAGAACCTTTTAAATGCGAAGATTACTATGGCTTAGCTGCTTGTCTTATTTGGTTATCGGTCTTGCTCATGTCGTCGGCGGATCGGTTCTGGAGCAAATGATGACCCATTACCAGTTGTCCTATAAAGACAGCGGTCAGTGGGTGATGAATCAATTTCTTGGATTTCTGGTCGGCGTGCTTCTAGCCCCTTATTTAACGTCCAAGCTTGGAAAAAGGGGATGCGTGCTTCTGGCGGTTGGTCTTCTGACCGTTAGCGAAGCCGCTTACAGCCTTTTGCCGCCTTGGGGACTCATGCTTGCGATCGCGCCGCTGGCCGGCTTCGGCTTCGGCATGACGGAAGCGGTCATCGGCGCGATGGTCATCGATCTATCGGAAGAGAAGGCTACGGCCATGAGCCGCGTCGAGATATTCTTCGGCATCGGCGCCTTCCTGATGCCTACAGCAGCGGGCTTCCTCATTCGCCATGAGATTTGGCAGCTGTCGTTCCCTATCGTATCGGCGATTGCCGGCATTACCTTTATTCTATGGCTGACGATGTCATTCGGCAAAATCGACGAACAGATCGGTTATTACGCCCGATCGTCGTCGTTAGCGGCTTCCAAGCCGGTCGCCACGGACGGGAAGCTTTCCCGGCTGCTGGGCGGTTATAAACCGCAGACGATTCCGTTTGTGCTGCTGTCAGCTGTGTTCTTCATGATCTATGTCGGTATGGAAATGAGCTTTGCCAACTATTTGCCGTCGATTATGATCGAACAAGCTGGCGTTGCCGCTGCGGACGCGCCAGCCGCTCTTAGTCTGTTCTGGGGAACTGTCATTATCGGCCGTCTGTTTGCCGGAGGCTTGTCCGACCGGATCGGCCATTCCCGCTATTTGCTGTTCGCTACGGGCGGTGCTTCGGCTTCCCTTATTCTAATGGCCTTGACCGGTCAAGCCAGCTGGATGTTCGTATCGATCGGTTTAGCCGGCCTGTTCTTCTCCGGCATCTTCGGTATCGCGCTCGTCTATGCGAACGGCTTAGTCCCAGGCATGACGGAGAAAACGACAAGCCTGCTGGTTGCTTTCGGCGGATTAGGCGGGGCGCTGTTTCCGAAATTGACGGGCTGGGTCATGGACCGCTACGGCGTCAGTCAAACGATTCTGATGATTGCTTTCTTAATTGTGCTGCTGTTTATCGTGCTGCTGGCCATGCTGACGCTTGGCAGAAAGCAGCAGGCAAGTCTCGAAATCGATACAGTGGGAGGGAATTGAATGGACAACACACAGCGATTCTCGGACCGTGCAGGACTATATGTGAAATATCGGCCCAGCTATCCGAAGCAAGCACTGGACTTTTTGTACGAGCAGATCGGGTTCCATGCATCATCGACAATTGCCGATATCGGATCGGGTACCGGTATCTTCTCATCGTTGCTGCTGGAGCGGGGAAGTGAAGTTATTGCGGTCGAGCCGAACGAGGCGATGCGCGCCGAGGCTGAAGGGGCCTTGCTTGTGCGAGAGGGTTATCGCTCGGTAGCGGCGGCGGCCGAGTCGACCGGCTTATCGGATGCTTCGGTGGACTTTATCGTCTGCGCGCAATCTTTTCATTGGTTCGACCGTTCGGCAGCCAAGACGGAATTCCATCGCATTCTGAAGCCGGGCGGAAAGGTCGCGTTGATCTGGAATTCGCGATTAACGGAGGGAACGCCCTTCTTGGACGGCTATGATCGGCTGCTCCGCACGTACGGCATCGATTATGAGCATGTTTCGCATAAAAATATTGCACCAGTCGATTTGCGTTCATTCTTCCTTGAGGAAGGAGAAGGCATGCAGATTGCCTCGTTCGACTTCGCGCAATTGCTGAATGAGGAAGAGTTGCTGGGTCGTATGCTTTCCTCCTCGTATATGCCGCTGGCCGGCCATCCCCATCACGAACCGCTGCTTGCCGAGCTTAAGCTGTTGTTTCAGAATACGAGCAAGGACGGCAGGGTCAGCTTCGACTATCGAACAGAGCTGTTCTGGGGAGAAGTATAAAAGCGACCCGACGGTATCGTTCATAAGAAAAAGCCGCAGGCTTCAGTCCCAAAGGACAACAAGCTTGCGGCTTTTTCTTATGAAGGTTCATCATGCGCCGAACCGGTAAGATATAATCCTACTCAGCTTCGTCGGCATATTTCTCAAAAGTCGTTGTATCCATCACTCGACGAGCCGTTACATAACGGGTTTCATAGTAGGATTCGCTCAGCTTGCTGATCGTTACGCCCTTGCTGGACGACGAATGAGCAAACTTGCCATCACCTACATAAATGCCAACATGAGAGATACTTTTTCCGTTCGTGTTGAAAAACACGAGGTCACCGGCAGACAGATCGCTCTTTGCGATCTTCTTGCCCATTTTTGCTTGCGAGCCCGAAGTGCGGGACAGGTCTACGCCCATTTTGTCGAAGACATAGGTCGTAAAGCCTGAGCAATCAAAACCGCGAGTCGACGTGCCGCCGCTTTGGTAAGGCGTACCGATCAATTCATCGATAATGCCGTCCATTTTCGAGTCCGCGAATACGCTGCCAGCTTGGAAAGTCAGCAGCAACACGAGCCCTGCAAGTAATGCGGTAAGCTTCTTCAAGATGGTAAAGCTCCTTCCGATGCCGACGAGGTTAGCTGTGGGGTTCGGTTGAAGGATCCCTATGATTTCTCAGGCGCCGGCCGCAATTGGACCGAGCGTCGAAATCAATTCACCCAGAGGTGGTTCCCCCGTTTCCAGTACAAGGAATTAGGCAAGTTTCAATATGTACTTGAGAACTATTCGTTTTTTTTCGTCGATCTCCTCCTCCAATTGGCAAATTCTAATAATTCTCATGTAATCTTCTGACAATCTAGCGATATAAATATAAATTCATACATTTATGCGACTTGGATAGAGCAGATACGTCAATAACGGCTGCTAATTACATTAACTATGTGCGACTATGAATGTTTATGTAGATTTTTTTTAGAAGGAGTAACGGACGGAGGGGGGAGAAGGGAGGACGAGCATTCGACATAAAAGAAGGACCGGCGTCGACAATAGCTTGTCGATGCCGGTCCTAAAGAATCAGTCCGAATGTCCTGCCGCAACGTGATGTACCTGCGATTAGATGTCCGACCTCGATTGCAGACAGTCGTACTGCGCGGCGAGCGTCCACACTTTCATCATCGTACGAATCAAATTATAGCCTTGATGAATAATGAGAGCGATGAGCCCCGCCCATATGAACGAAAGGCCAGTCACGAACAAGGCAACGCCGGCGCCGATCGCCCACATGAGCAGCGAGAGGCCGCCGTACGGAAGGACGTGGCGAAGCGCATGCCATAGCGAACGAAACGGGCCGTCGCCGGAAGCGGCGCCGAACTGCATGGCGAGAAAAAGCAAATGTAGTACCGCCGCCCACAGCAGCCAGCCGGCAGCTCCAGGCAGCAAGCGAATCGCTGCCTCGCCTATGGAATGGCTGGCGAGCGCAGCTTGCAAAGCGCGGGGCAGCAGCCACCAAGCGGGCGCTAAGGCGAGCAGCGTTTTGATCCAATAAAGCAGCGTAACGGGTCGCCAAACCTTGCCAATGCCTTGTAAAAACCGGGTTCCCTCGCTTGCATTCGCGTGCCGGAATGAGTAGAACAGGCCAGCGTTAAAGAGCGGCGTGAGCAGCATCCGAGCGGCGATCAGACCGCCAAGCAGCCATGCGTATGGCGTGATCAGATCGGTTTTAATCAAATGAAACTGCGCTTCGCTTATAAAGAGCTGGACGGAGGAATCCGGCAGCGCTTCGTTCGGAAACCTTCGGAGCAGCGGTGCGGCTATTGAGTCAATGAAGCGATAGAGGAAGAACCCCCAGAGCAGCTGGTACAGAAACAGCAGAATGACGATGAAGAAGTGTCTAGAGGCGAGCAGCCAGCCTTGCTTCAAATGTGTTTTCATCACGGTTCCTCCTCCCTTACCAGCCCAGCGAACCGAGCAGCGATTCGATCAGATTGGCGAAGCCGAGATTCCAGCGAATCCGTTTCTGATCGGGAAGTTCGGCCCGCATGAAGTTGTTGATATGCTTGTTGTCCAGCACATTCGTATGCTCAGGATCGATGACGACCCAGTCTATCGGCGACGTGTGCACGATTTTATATTGAATATGCGATTCCGAGGCATCCCACGTTTTCGAGACGTTGGCGCCATCCTTGAATTGCATGAAAATCGGAATAGAGCCGTTATTGCCGCCGTTCTTCTTGATGAACACGGTTGATTCGTACACCTGCTGCCCTTCCTGCTCGAACGGACGGATCTCGATCGTTTCGACGGAGAAGTCGGCCATCTGATCGTCATAGACGAACTGGGCGAAATATTCCTGCCATTTCTGCTTCGTCACCTGTTCGACGACGCGTTGGAAATCGCCGCTTGAAGGGTGCTTGAACCGATATTTTTGGAAATAGGTTTTCATAATCTTCTGCATCGTCCGGGGACCAACCTGATTTTCAATACCAAGCAGAACGAGCTTTGCCCGCATATACACATTTTCCGCGTAGTGACTGTGGCTGTCGTAAGCCCATGAAGGCTGCTTCAGCGGCGCAGGATCGGTCATATAACTCGCTTCCAGCGGCAGATTGGGAATAACGCCGTACTCGCTTTCCATTACTTTATCCTCGGCATAGGAGGTGAAGCCTTCGTCCAGCCAAGCCTCCTCAAACTCGTTGGAGGCAACCATGCCGTACCAATATTGATGACCGATCTCGTGGACGACGGTTCTCTCCAGGCTGTAGCCAGGATTGTCGTTTTCGGCTGCAAAAGCGGTAACGAGCGTTGGGTATTCCATGCCGCCTGCGCCGTTCGCACCTTTTGGCGGCACGATGATCGAAAGCGTCGAGTACGGATACTCTCCATACCACTGCGCGTATTTGGCCAGCGCCGACTTCGCCGCATGCATATAACGGTCCTGAAGACTCTCGTGAGCGGGATCGAGATATAGCTTAATACGAACGCCGGGAATGCCGACGCCGGACAGCGTATCCTCGACATACACGAAATCGGGAGATGCCGACCAGGCGAAATCGTGAACGTCGTCAGCGTAGAACCGGTAAGCAAGCCTTCCGTCGTTCAGTTGCTCGGCAGCCTTCGTCTGGAAGCCGGTAGCCGCGACGGTGTATCCTTGAGGCACGTAAATATTAACGGAGAAAATGCCGAAGTCGCTGTAGAACTCGGAGTTGCCGTGGTACTGATGAATGTTCCATCCTTCGGATACGCGACCTCGGGTGCCGGCGGGCTCGTATACGGCCAGCTTCGGAAACCATTGCCCAGCCATGACGAAATTGCCGGAGTAGCCCATGCGAGCGAATACTTCGGGCAGCTTCACTTCGTAACTCATCTTCAGCGTAACCGATTTGCCGGGCGGGACCGGGACGGGCAGCTTAAGCTTGGCCAGCGTATAGTCGTCGGAATTGCCGTCGTCGGGCTGCACGTAATGGACGCGGGGCAGCAGGCTTTCTCCCTCCAGCGTCTCCAGCGTCAGCAGCTTCATGTACCCCCGGCTGTCGGACGTTGCCTTATCGCTGCGCAGCTTGCCCTTCGATTCGCGCATGAACGTCGATTTGTCGGACTGGAAAGCATTCGGATACAGATGGAAGTAAAGCTCGGACACCGTTTTTTTGCCTGGATTCGTCCAAGTTACCGCTTGTACGCCATCCAAATAACGGGCGTCTTCGCGAAGCCCGACGTTGATGTGATACTCGACAATTCGTTTGCTCAGCGCCTGCGGCTTCGTTTCTTGAACGTCCGGAACGGCCGCGACGGGCGGCTTGACCGATTTTTGGACAGATTCCGGCCTTGCATTGGCGGCAGGGGCGAACGCATACGTATATTGGGATTGCCAAGCATGGCCGAAGCCCTGCTGGATTGATAATCCTAGCAGGACGGCGGTGAGCGTGAGTAGCAGTGCGATTTTGAGTCGGCGTGGAGTCATTGAACGTTTCCCTCCCGTTGACAAGCATCTAAAGCATGTATATGTTTGCTTTTCGCGGATTATTAGCTAAAATGGAATTATTGTATGGGAAGGTGGGAAAGCCATGACGGAACAGCAAGGAACGCCGGAACAACCGGAAAATAAACCAAAAAGATCGTTGTCGCTCAACGTAGTGAGCAACAAACCACATAGAGGCTTTGGCGCAGGATCGATCGACCTGAGCGCCGTATCTTGCGTCATTATCGACGATGGCGTCGCCTATATCGACGACGGAGCAATGCATGCGAAGAGCAAAATCGAGCGCGGCATCAAATTTACGCCGGATAAGGCGAATACGCCGAACGGGCGCCAATGTTGGATCGTATGGGTAGCGGTGGAGATTACGGAGCAAGGAACGCTGTATGCCGGAGCGACCGCTTGCGAGATGCTGGTTGATACGGAAGCGCGCAGAGGGTGGAAAATTCTTGCCGATCATGTCAACAAGCTTGATGGGGCTATCAAACGCAAATATAAGCTGGAGGAGCTTGGCGCATCCGATAAGGCTGCTCTACGCAAGCTGCTGATCGAGCATAACGAGGAATGGTGGAATAATTCGCCGGAGGCGCTTAAGCAGGCTTTAGCTCCAGAGGGCGAATAATGAAGCTGATCGTCTTCGGCGCAAGCGTTGGCATAGGAAGGCAGGTCGTTCGCCAAGCGCTCGATGCAGGCCATCAGGTGACGGCTTACGTTCGGGAGCCCGAACGGCTGAGCATCCGGCATCCGAAGCTGACGGTCGTCGTAAACGACGCCTTGTATTTGGGATATGTGAAGCAGGCGATTGCCGGTCAGGATGCGGTCATCCACTGCATCAGCAGCGGCGGCACGGAATCGACGACGCTCATGTCCGAAACGATGTACAATATAATCGAAGGCATGCGCGAGCACGGGGTGGATCGTATCGCATACGCCGCCTCTGCCGGGATCAACGGAGAATGGCCGGGCATTTCCGGCAAGCTGCTGCAGTATAAGCTTCGCCATGTGTTGGAGGATCATCGACGTGCATGCGAGCTACTAGCGGACAGCGGTCTTCGTTGGACGATCGCCCGTCCGATGAGCTTGACCGACGAGCCGTGGACCGGCATTTACCGGCAAACGGAGAGCGGCGTTCCGCGGGGCGGGAAGCAGATATCATGCGCCGACGTCGCCCATTTCCTGCTGCAATCGGTCGCTTCTGACGCCTATGCGGGGAAATCATTCGGACTGGCTTATTAATTAATCAAAAAAAGACTGGAACATGCGTGTGAACGGCAAGCCTGCCGTTCGGCGCGTTCCAGTCTTTCTTTTTTAAACGGGGGTATTCCCTTTTAATCATGGATGACCCGGCACTTGTCCGGCAAGCGGCCTTCACGAATCCAAGAGTCGATCATTTCGTTGAAAAAGGCCGGCATCGCCATCGATACGCCATGCCCGATTCCCGAAATGACAATTCCGGTAGCGTTGGAATTGGCTGCAGCGAGTGCTTGCGCCGATTGTTTCATCACCGCTCTTTCTTTCTCTCCCACCGTTACTAAGATGCTGGCTGTTGATTGACCGAAGCCGTCCGGAATACGGAACGACATATTCTCTTTCAGCACTCGGATAAGCGCATCCGGCTTCGTTTGCCGGCTATCCTCGAAGTATCGGTCCAAATCGCGATCGTTAACATACAGCGTTTTGGCTTGCAGGCGGGAGAACAGGCGGCTCCGAACGAGCGGGGCCGTAAGCCGTGCTAGCGGGAGCATCCATTTCTGGGCATGCGGCATCGGCTTGGCCAAAGCGCTGTTGATGATGGCGTAATCGATGGAGGTGGGCTTCATGCCCACCATTTGGGCGACAATTTGAGCACCCAGCGAGAAGCCGATCAAGATCACTTTTTTGCCACGACTCTTTTCTTCAATCAAGGCAAGCAGCCGTTCCGCGCTGTCTGTAATGGAGAACGGAGCACCATCCCGGCTCGCTCCATGCTCAGGCAGGTCGGGAACTAGAAGATGGTAGCCGCGAAAAAAATCCAACTGAGAATCCCACATCCATCCGCTGACTCCCCCGCCATGGACTAGCAGCATGAAATCGGCCGACTCGTCACCGTATTCTTTATAATGCATGACTAAAAGGTTCACCTCACTTCTATCTTCACGAATACTTGCATTTATTTGGACCGATATAACAGCTATAGGTAAATGATAATATAAGTTTAATAGGCTGGAAACCAAAATCAGTGTATGACTTTAATTGAGGGGAAGCGCTGCGGGTCAGAGGGTTCTTCCGATCGCCATTAAAGCCAGATTCCTTTATTTGATAGAGGTTTGTGGTAGGAATCATGCTTTAAAAGCGACCACTATCGTTTCTCCAGAATCCCTCTGCCCCTTCGCTGCTTTCTTCTTTTCATTCATGCACTGATTTTATGTTTGAGCCGTTTTATTAGTAAGAAAACGGCTCAAACGGACGTAAATTTCCGCAAGCTATTATTTTTTTTTCGAAGAAGTGCAGGGGTGAGTGTCATTTAGCTCGTCTATACATATGGGAAGGGAGGAGAGCGAGATTCAGGACGAGGCATGGATCAGAGCCGTACAGAACGGCGGGCCTGCGGAGTTTCAAACTTTTGTAGACGCGTATGGGCCTTATATATATAGAACGGTTTATGCAGTTGTTCGTTCGCCGCATGATGCGGAGGATGTTACGCAAGAAGTGCTGATGCTCATCCATCGCTCCCTCCCGGAATGCCGATTGGATAGCTTCAAAGCATGGATAACCCGCATCGCGGTCAATCGGGCAATCGATTGGAAGCGTAGCAAGTCTCGCAAGCCGGAAGAGCTGATGGAAACCGAGGCTTTGGAAGCGGCGAGAGAAGCGGGAGGAACAGCCCGGAACGCCGAAGCGGCCGCGCTGGAGCGCGAAGAACGCCGTCTTGTGCGTGAGAGGGTGGAAGGGCTGCCGGATAATTATCGTCAGGTCGTTACGGCCTATTATATGAACGAGCAATCGTACGAGGAGATAGCGAAGCAAACCGGTTTGGAGACGAAAAGCGTAGAGTCGAAGCTATATCGGGCGAGGAACTGGATCAAGCGGCATTGGCGGAAGGAGGATTTCGAATGACAGAATGGGACAAAACGGCGAATTCGGCTCTTATGCATGCAACGACTGCAGAGATAAAAGCATATGTAGGCAACGCTCTGCCGGATAGCGATCGGGAAAGGCTGGAGAGCCATCTGGCTGCCTGCGAGAGCTGCTTATCGCTTTTTATAACCGCTGTAGAAGCAGAAGATACGGATTATGGCTGTTCTCCTGAAGGAGGGCTGCCGGATATGGAGCGTATTGGCAGAGAGACTGCCGCCAAGCTGTTTGCATCATCCGATGCTGCTTCGAACAAGAACCGCCGCCAGCCTAAGGGGTCATGGCTGCGGCATCCTGCCGCCCATTTCGCAATGGCTGCGGCCGTCACGCTGCTGCTGGTCGGAACAGGCACGCTTGGCGGGGTCGCTACGAAGGTGATGGCTTACGACGAGCAGTTCCAGCAAGAGAAAGCGGAAAAGGAAAAGCAGGAAATACCGGCAGTCAAAACCAGGGAGGACGTTGATTCGTCTTCTTGGTCCAAAAAGCTGATGAACCGGACATCTGATTGGCTGAACGGATTCGAAGAGAACCGTTTTAAATAGAAGAAGAGCGAAGGGGAAGAAGAAAATGCCGATGAATCAAAGAAATCCGATTGTTGCATTGCTGTTGTCTTTTATACCGGGTGTAGGCCATGCCTATCTAGGCAGGCCCATTCGATTTCTGCTGTATGGCGGAGGTTTTTTCGGTTCGATGGGCCTGCTGCTGTTGCTGTTGATGTCTGGAGGGCCGACGGAGGGGGCGGTTATACTGCTCATTATCGGTCTGTTGTTCGGGGTGGCGAACTTTATTGATATGGTGGTGTCACTAGTGACAGGACCGACGAAAGGCTATGAGCAGGCCGCATTTGCCGGCGACACGATGGCCCTGCGAGCGATGGAGCAGCAGCGAGAGAAAATGCAGACGATCTTGCTGTCCTTTGTGCCCGGTGTTGGACATATGTCTATCGGCCTGCTGCAGCGGGGCATGACGTTTCTCGTTTCATTCATAGGCTTGTTTGCTATTGTGATGTTCATATGCTTCGTTACCGGCACTGGCGAATTTCTCGTATTTTTGCTGGCGCTTCCGGTCATCTGGATCTATTCGATGTTTGACGCGATTCAACAGCTGCAGCGGAAGCATAGCGGCTTGGCCGCTCATGACCGGCCGTTCTTCGAGGAGCTGGAGGATCAGATCGGCTCGGGACGAAAAAACAAATTGCTGGCAATGGCGCTGTCGCTCTTTCCCGGGGCCGGCCATCTCTATCTCGGCATGCAAAAGCGCGGACTGCAGATCATGGGCGGATTTCTCGTCGCTATCTATTTGATGGACTCGCTGCGCCTATCGCTGTTCCTGTTTCTGATGCCGCTCGTCTGGTTCTTTGCTTTCTTCGATGCGCTGCAATGCATATCCCGTTATGAACGCTCCGATATGCGCGATCAGCCGCTCTTCGATCAGCTGGCTCCTTATCAGAGATGGATCGGGGTTGCGATGCTCGGGCTGGGCGTCTACTATTTGGCGGACCAATTCATGATTCATTTTATCGCTGAAAACTTTCCGGGAATTTTCCGGGCGTACAGTCAATTCAAATATAATTTACCGACAATCATCGTCGCTTTTATTATGATTGCTTTTGGCTTCCGCCTTCTTTTTGGAAGAGGAGACAGCTGGCCGCGCTCGGTTTCATCACCGCCGCCGCCGCCGTCGTTCGATCCGGCCGTGAGAGAAACGGAAACCGGAGACGATCGCCGTCCGTGAGGTTAAAACGGCAAAGCGTGCTTTGTCGACCGCGACGATATATAAAAAAGAGCCGAATGCATGCGCATTCGGCTCTTTGCTTCTTAATTGAATAAAGTCTATTCCTTCTCAGGCTCAGGATAAGTAACGCCTTTCGTATCGACAGTCACTTTCGTCATGACCATCGGCTTGAGCGGCTTATCGTTGCCGTCGCGATCCTGGTTGACGATTTCATCAACCGTCTCAAGACCTTCGATGACTTGGCCGAAAGCGGCGTATTGGCCGTCGAGCGAAGGCGCGTCGTTAGACATAATGAAAAACTGCGAACCGGCCGAGTCGGGAACGTTCGTCCGCGCCATGGAAATGACGCCTCTCGTATGGAGCAGGTTGTTCTGGAAGTTGTTGGCCGTAAACTCGCCTTTAATGTTGTAGCCCGGTCCGCCTTTGCCGGTGCCTTCCGGGTCGCCGCCTTGGATCATGAAACCGGGAATAACGCGATGGAAGATCAAACCGTCATAAAACCCTTTGTTCACGAGCGAAATAAAGTTGTTGACCGTGTTCGGGGCTACGTCCGGGTAGAGCACGACTTTAATTTGCTTGCCGTTATCCATCTCGATGGTGACGAGCGGTCCATCGATGGGAGGCTGCTGAGCGGCGTTTTTGCCGTTGTTGGATTCGTTGTTGTCCGTCTTGCCGCTGCCGCCGCCGCAACCCGCGACGAACAACAGCACGGCAATCGTCAGCAAGGCGAATGCCGGTGTAAAGCGAAATCGTTTCATTACTGTTCCTCCTAGCATGTCTTGTCTCTTCGTATCATAGCATACTTGCCATGCTATATTCGAGTGGGCCGCTTTAATGCAGTCGCGTTGAATTACGCGTCGTACATGTACATCAAAAAAAGAGCAAGTCGGCTTTATTCGCCGGCTTGCTCTTTTTGGTGAACCTATAATTAACCAATGACGTTGTTGTTCATGATCCAGATGGAACCGGCGACAATGGTAAGCAAAATTGCCAGGCCGAAAATGAGCGCCATCGAATTGTAACGCGGCTTCTCTTCGTCGCGGATATGCATGAAGAAGAACAGCTGAACGACGAACTGCAGGATCGCCATAATGAGAATGAAAATGACGGTTGCCGTTTTGTTCATCATGTTGTTCAAGACAACGACGAGCGGCAGGATGGTCAGAATGATCGAAAGCACGAAGCCGATCGTATATGTCTTCATAGAAGAGCCATGAGCTTGATGCTCGTTCGGATTATGATTCGACATTCTACATCACCCCCATCAAGTAGACGACCGTAAGGACGAAGATCCAAACCACGTCGAGAAAGTGCCAGTACAAGCTGATAATGTTGACTTTGCGGGTTGTAACCGGCGTAATGCCGCGTTTGGCGAGCTGAATCATCAGCGCCACCATCCAGACGAGACCGATGGAGACGTGAAGACCGTGCGTGCCGACGAGCGTGAAGAATGCCGACCAGTAAGCGCTAGTTCCGATCGTTACGCCTTCGTGTACGAGCTCAATAAACTCGTATACTTCAAGGAAAATAAACGATGCGCCAAGGACTGCCGTGACGCCCAGCCAGCCGATCAACCCTTTTTTGTTGCCGCGATGCATCTGCAGGACGGCGATACCGCTCGTAAAGCTGGACGTGAGCAAAATAAACGTCTCGGCGATAACGCCCGGCATTTTGAACATTTCACCCGGTGTCGGTCCGCCGTCGAAGCTCAAGCGAAGCACGACGAATGTCGCGAACAAGGTGCCGAACAAGATAACGTCGGTAATCAGGAACAACCAGAAACCAAACGTTTTCATTGACTCTTGGTCATGATGATCGTGATGGCCGTCATGGTGGTCATGGCCTCCGTGGCCATGACCGTTATGCGGCTTTGCTGCTGCATTTGCCATATTATTGTGACCCCCTTAACGCGGCTGCTTCCGTACGCTCGATTTCGTCTACTGGGATGTAGTAATCGGTATCGTAGCTGAACGAACGGGCGAGCATGCAGATCGCGACGCCAAGCAGTCCTGGTATGATCATCCATGTCCAACCCCATACGAAGCCGAAGCCTGCGATGAAGAAGAAGACGGACATGATGAACGGAATCGCCGAGTTTTTCGGCATATGAATCGGTTCCAGCGGCGCAAGCGGCTTAGGTGCTCCGCCATTCGCAATACGCTGTTTTTCTTCCCACCACTCGTCTTGGCTGGTTACAACCGGCAAGCGAGCGAAATTGTATACCGGCGCCGGCGAAGGAGTGGACCATTCGAGCGTACGGCCGTCCCAGTTGTCGCCGGTTTTTTCTTTTTTCAAGAACTTGATGCTGTGCGCAATCTGCCAAACTTGGAACAGGAACGCAAGACCCATGATGAAACCGCCGATCGTGGATACGACGTTAAGCGGCTGCCAGCCCATATCGAAGTTGTATTCGTTGAACCGGCGCGTCATGCCCATCAGACCAAGCGCGTATTGCGGCATGAAGCAAACATAGAAACCGATGTTCCACAGCCAGAATACCCATTTGCCGATACCGTCGTGCAGCTTGAAGCCGAACATCTTCGGCCACCAGTAGTAGAGGCCTGCGAAGTAACCGAACACGACGCCGCCGATCAGCACTTGGTGGAAGTGGGCGATCAGGAAGTAGCTGTTATGGAACTGGAAGTCGGCCGGAGCGACAGAGAGCAGTACCCCCGTCATACCGCCGACGATGAAGCACGGAATAAAGGCAATCGTCCACAGCATCGGCTGTGAGAACGTAATCCGGCCTCGGAACATGGTGAATAGCCAGTTGAATATTTTAACCCCTGTCGGGATTGCAATAATCATCGTAGTAACGGCGAAGAACGCGTTGACGTTAGCGCCGGAACCCATGGTGAAGAAATGGTGAGCCCAAGTGAAGAACGAGAAGAAGCTGATCGACATGAGGGCGAACACCATCGATTTGTAGCCGAACAGTTTTTTCTTCGCGAACGTCGAGACGATCTCGGAGAAGATACCGAAGGCCGGCAATATAACGATATATACTTCCGGGTGTCCCCACATCCAGATGAGGTTGATATACATCATCGGATTGCCGCCGCCGTCGAGCGTGAAGAAATGCGCGCCCAGATAGCGGTCAATGAACAGCAGGAACAGTGTAACAGTCAAAATCGGGAATGCGAACATGATCGTAATCGAAGACGACAGAACCGACCATGTGAACATCGGCATTTGCATAAGTTTCATGCCAGGCGCGCGCATTTTCAAAATCGTAACGACGAAGTTGATACCCGATGCGAGCGAGCCGATACCGGAAATCTGAATGCCCCAAATGTAGAAATCTTGGCCGACGCCCGGACTGCCCGAAAGCTCCGAAAGCGGCGGATAGGCCAGCCAGCCTGCATCAGGCGAGCCGCCGATAACGAACGAAACGTTGAACAGCATGGCGCCGAAGAAGAAGAGCCAGAAGCTGAGTGAGTTCAGGAACGGAAAGGCAACGTCACGTGCGCCAATTTGCAGCGGTACGATGATATTGAACAAACCGAACATGAGCGGCATCGCCATAAACAGAATCATAATAACGCCGTGAGTCGTGAATATGGCGTTATAGTGATCGGCATGCAAGAACTCTAAATTAGGAAGCGCAAGCTGCGTCCGAATGAGCAGCGCATCGACGCCGCCGCGGAACAGCATAAGGATGGAGGCGATGATGTACATGATGCCGATCTTTTTATGATCGACCGTGGTCAGCCATTCGGTCCAGAGCCAACGCCATTTTTTAAAGTAAGTAAGTACGAACACGATCGCAACCGTCGCCAGAGCGATGGATACTTGAGCCCCTAATATGAGGGGATCGCCGGTGACAAAAAAGTCATTCAGCATGAAATCGATGAAATTCTGAAACATGAGGCGTCTCCTTTCTTTCTAATCCTAATGTCCAGCATGGATGTCGGCATCGGCGATTTCCGCCGAGCCTTGATCCGCGCCTGCTGCACCTGCATGGTTTTCGTGGCCTTCATGGGAGACGTCCTTCGACGGCTTAGTCGTCTTAGCGGACTCTTCCGCGCCGCCTCCATGATGGTGGCCGGAGCTGCCGTCTTTCACATGCTGCATGGCTACGCTATAGAACAAGCCTTCTGGGAAAGCAGAGAAGAACTGCTGATCGGATGCGCCTGGCTGGCGCAGCTCCTCGAAGCCTTCCTGCGTCAAGGCTGGATACGTATTTTTAACCTCGTCTACCCAAGCGTCGAACTCTTCATCGGAAGTGGCTTTCACGTCGAAGGTCATCTTCGCGAACAGCTCACCAGTGAAGTTGGCGCCCGATCCGTAATAGAGGCCCGGCTCATCAGCTTGCAAATGAAGTGTCATCGCCATGCCGGACATCGCATAGATTTGACCGCCGAGCTGCGGAATCCAGAAGGAATTCATCGCTGTGTCAGCTGTTACTTTGAACTGAATCGGACGATCTTGCGGAATCTGGATATAATTTACGGTCGAGATGCCCTCTTCAGGATAAGTGAACAGCCATTTCCAATCCAGCGAGGTTGCTTCAATAACAAGCGGTTCCTTGTCGGATACGAGTGGCTTGGAAGGCTCCAGCTTATGGGTGTACTGCACCGTAATAACGGCCAATGCAGCGATGACAACGATTGGAATGCTCCACCAGATCGTTTCCAGCTTGGTGCTGTGCTCCCAGTTCGGATGATAAGCGGCTTTGTTGCCTTTTTTGTCACGATAGCGCCATACGATGACGGCAGTTAGAATCAAGACCGGCACGAGAACGATCGCGCACAGGACGGTGCTGATGATGATTAAGTCTTTCTGCGATTGGCCGATCGGTCCTTTCGGATCGAGTACGAGGTATTGCTCTCCGCAGCCTGTGAGCAGAACGGTCATCAGCATGATGAGCAAGGGTGTCAACAGACGAAGGTACGGTCTCACGATAATTCAACTCCTCAGGTTTTACTCTTGGCTTTAACATAACAGATGTGTCAGCGAAATACTGCCGCATTAACAATTACGTCAACAATTCGTCTTTTTTCTGTAATAGAAAGTTCACCAGTTCGACACCGATGTTCCAAGAGTTGAGAAAGGAAGCCGTGTAACCGTTTCAGAAAAGAAAAACCGCCCCATTCACCGTAACGGCGAAGGGCGGTTTCCTGTCTTTCTCCAGCCTAACGTTAGAGCGCGTTACCCTGATCGTCGGCATTAGCTTGCTCTGCTAGCGCTTGATTCATTCTTGCATGAACGAGACCGATAGCGGTTCCGATGACGAAAATAAACACGCTGCCGACCATGAAGCCGATTCCGACCATCAGAAAGACGTTCTCTTCGCTGAAGTGGCCGATTTTCACTAAACTAAGAACGACGCCGATCGCCAACACGGTCCATGCGAAAATCGTCATTAATTTAACAAGGCGTTTAACAGACGCTACGGTTGCAGGCTGAATGCTGCTAATGGTTGCGGATTTTGTAGTCATAATTGAACACTCCCGAACTGTTGTAAGTGCTTTCTTATTCATACTATACCACAATATACGAATTTTGTTCAAAGAAAATTCAAAATTTGATCAAAGTTCCGCCATATTTAAGCGAAGGTTTGTCTGATTTACCGAATCGCTGCCAATTTGATTTGCAGCTTGATCAGTTATGCCACCACCGCTTAAAGTCTTTCCACCACGTCCGGCGTTCTTCTTGCGAGCCTTCCTGCCGCTCTTCTCCCGCGGTAGTCGGCTTGCCGCAAATCTCGGTCGGTTCAGTGCCGATGACGAATGCTTCCAGCCGCTTGCTCGGACAAGTATCGGCGGCTAGCTTGCCGCTGGATGGATCGATGTAGACTTCAGAAACGCCAGGCGGTATGGTGAACATTTTGGGCGGGACGGCGGCCAGCGCCTGTTCCGTATAGTTCGCAAAGATCGGTGCGGCCCGGTGCGCTTCCGCGACCGTGAGCTTCCGGCCTTTGTCGTAGCCTGTCCAGACAGCGGTGGCAAGCTCTGGCGTGAAGCCGACGAGCCAAGCATCCGTTGCCGTCGTTCCCGACTTGCCGGCCACCGGCCGGTGAATGAGCGCAGCGATACGGCTGGCCGTACCGCCGCCTTGAAAGACGCTTTCCATTAATGAAGTCATGACGTAAGCGTTGGCCGGATCGATGGCTTGGATGGCTTGGTCTTTCGCTTCATATAATAGATGTCCGTTGCGGTCCGTAATGCGCAGTATGGCAACCGGCTCGTGGCGGATGCCCCCGCTTGCGAACGTGCCGAACGCCGAAGCCATTTGCAGCGGACTGATCGGCGAGGTGCCGAGCGCAAGCGACGGTACGGGATTGAGTGGGCTTGTGATGCCGAGCTTTCTCGCCGTCTCTATGACCTTATCGGAGCCGACCGTCATAAAGGTGCTTACCGCATAAATATTGTCCGAGCTGGCCATGGCGGTGCGCATATCGATATAATCGTTGAAATATTTATCGTTGTAGTTGCGCGGCTCATAAGTTTTGCGTCCTTCATCGTAGGTAAAAGACGTCGGCTCGCTCTTGAACCGGGACACGGGCGTCATTAGCTTTTGCTGCAACGCCGTCAAATATAAAATCGGCTTGAACGAGGAGCCGGGCTGGCGCGTTTCGACGAGCGTCCGGTTGAGCTGATTTTTGCCGTAATCGCGGCCGCCGACCATCGCTTTAATATAGCCGTTGCGCGGATCGATCGAGATTAGCGCCGCTTCCTGGTCCTCGCCGCCCGCGAGTCCTTTCTCGATCGCTTCTTCCGCCGCCCGTTGAGCGGTCGGATCGAGCGTCGTATAGATGGTGATGCCCCCTTCGTTCAGCAACTGTTCATTAATACCAAGCTTATCCACTGCTATGTAACGGACGTAGTCGCGAAAATAGGGGGCGAACCCGGACTGGTCTCCGGTGCCGAGCGGCTGCAGCTTCAGTACATCTTTATAGGCAGCATCCGCTTCAGCTTGTGTAATATCGCCGGCTCTGACCATTTCATTCAAGATGACGTGCTGGCGGTCCTTTGCATTTTTCATATTCATGAACGGCGAATAGTATTTCGGCCCCTTCGGAATGCCGGCCAGCATCGCGCTTTCCGCGAGCGTCAATTCGGATGCCTTCTTATTATAGTAGAGACGCGAGGCGGCCTCGATGCCGTAAGCGCCATGACCGTAGTAAATTTGGTTTAAATAGAGCCCGAGAATTTCTTTCTTCGAATAATTCATTTCAAGCTGCACTGTATAGACGGCTTCCTTCATCTTGCGCTGCCACGTTTTCTCGTGGGACAGGTAAAGGTTGCGCGCAAGCTGCTGCGTCAGCGTGCTTGCCCCTTGCTTGGCGGACAGCGACTCGACATTGACGACGACCGCGCGCGCCAGCCCCTTCACATCGAAGCCGTGATGGTCGAAAAAGCGCCGGTCCTCAATGGCGAGCGTCGCCTGCACGACATAGGGCGAAATATGATCAAGCGGGACCGAATGGCGGTTTTCCCCGGCGTGAAACGTATCGATGATTTGGCCTTGCAAATCGAGCATTTGCGACGTCTGGCTGATTGTGGCGACAGGCAGCGATTGCATGCGCAAATAAAGCAGTCCTCCGGCGATGAGCAACACAAAGGATGCGGCAATAATGGTAGCGCGCCTCATCCTCTTTTTCATCTTTAGCAGATAAGGCAGGAAGCGCTCGTTGATTTTGGGAAAAGCATATTTTTGGCCCGGCTTTCCGGGGCGGAATTTGGTTTTTTTCATGAAGCGTAAACCCCCTTCACTTTCACGGCTGCTCTTCCTTAGTATGGAAAAAGCGGAGGGCGTATATTCAACAGAGAGCTTTATCCTTCCGCTATTTTTGCGCTCAGCTTTTCCGCCAAGCCGACGGACGAAGGCTAAACTGGGAAAAGGTTGCTTTTTCGCCGCGAACTACTATAATACATCTTGAGCCATTGAAAGAAAGAAGGGATCTATCGACATGGAGATGTGGTTTACGGAGAAGCAGACCGAGAGCTTCGGCATTACGGCGAAAATCACAAAGACGTATGTAAATGAACAAACCGATTTTCAACAGCTCGATATGATCGAGACGGAAGAGTTCGGCACGATGCTCGTTCTGGACGGTATGGTCATGACGACGGTGAAGGATGAATTCGTATACCATGAGATGGTTGCCCATCCGGTTCTGTCGACGCATCCGAATCCAGAGAACGTACTCATCGTTGGCGGCGGAGACGGCGGCGTTGTCCGCGAAGTAATGAAGCATCCGAAAGTGAAAAAAGCAGTTCTCGTCGATATTGATGGAAAAGTAATCGAATATTCGAAGAAGTATTTGCCGACAATCGCTTGCGAGCTGGACAATCCTCGCGTTGAAGTGCTCGTGAACGACGGCTTTATGCATATTCACGACCATAAGAACGAATACGACGTTATTATGGTAGACTCCACCGAGCCCGTTGGTCCTGCTGCAAACCTGTTTACTCGCGGCTTCTATCAAGGCATCTACGAGTCCTTGAAGGAAGACGGCATCTTCGTGGCGCAAACGGATAACCCTTGGTTCAAAGCGGATCTCATTCAAAGCGTCAATAAAGACGTGAAGGAAGTGTTCCCGATCGTCCGTGTTTATGGCGCTAATATTCCGACGTATCCGAGCGGCCTGTGGACATTCACTTTGGGCAGCAAGAAATACGATCCGCTTGAAGTGGCGGAATCCGAAATCCCTGAATTAGAAACCAAATACTACACGCCTCGATTGCACAAAGCGGCCTTCGTGCTGCCGAAGTTCGTTGAGGATTTGCTGAAATAGAAAGGTAGGATGAACATCATGAAATTGGATCAAAAATATTCCGGAAACGTCTTTATTTTAAGCTCTGAGGATTACGAGGCATCGAAGGCTGTTATTTACGGTATGCCGATGGACTTTACGGTCAGCTTCCGTCCGGGCTCGCGCTTCGGCCCGCCACGCATTCGCGAGGTTTCGATCGGCTTGGAAGAGTACAGCCCATACCTCGACCGCAGCCTGGAGGAAATCGAATATTTCGATGCAGGCGATCTGCTGCTGCCGTTCGGTAACGCGGAGCGCAGCCTTGAAATTATCGGCGAGTTCGTGCGCGGCGTGTTGAACGACGGCAAGATGCCGGTTGGCCTTGGCGGTGAGCATCTCGTTTCGTGGCCGATCTTCCGTGAAGTGTACGCGAAATATCCGGACCTCGCTATCATCCATTTCGATGCTCACGCTGACCTGCGCGAGTCGTATGAAGGAGAGCCGTTGTCCCACTCGACGCCGCTGCGCAAAGCGGCAGGCCTGATCGGCGGCAAGAATGTCTACCAGTTCGGTATTCGCTCGGGCTCCCGCGAAGAATGGCAGTTTGCTCGCGAGAACATTAACTTCCACCCGTTCGAAGTGCTCGAGCCTTTGAAAAAAGTGCTTCCTGAGTTGGCCGGACGTCCTGTCTACCTGACGATCGACATCGATGTACTCGATCCTTCGGCGGCGCCAGGTACAGGTACTGCGGAAGCAGGCGGCATTACGTCGAAGGAGCTGATCGATGCGGTGCATGCGATCGCCCGTTCCGGCGTGAACGTTGTCGGCTGCGATCTGGTCGAAGTAGCTCCTGCTTACGATCCGACGGAGCAGACGCAAA
This sequence comes from Paenibacillus sp. NPDC058071, assembly GCF_042885235.1. Lineage (NCBI taxonomy): Bacteria > Bacillati > Bacillota > Bacilli > Caryophanales > Paenibacillaceae > Paenibacillus > Paenibacillus sp. NPDC058071. The sequence goes on along the minus strand of NZ_JBHVSK010000022.1, from coordinate 20,511 downwards.
TCGTTGCGTCGAAGGTCATCCGCGAAATGCTGCTCGGTTTCATTAAATAACGTAAAAAAAGCTTGTCCCGGTTTGCGGGACAAGCTTTTTTTGGTGCCTGCAATTAATAGAACACAGGCCAGCAAGGCAAGAAGGAATGATCGTGCGTAATTCTAAACTCTACTCAATCGTGATCATAAATTCGTTCCCTGCCCAGATCATGACGCGGTAGTTGCCTGGGGCCAGGCCGTCGGTCGGAATATCAGCATCCTGATCGGCTGCTGCGATCGCCAGCTTTTTACCCCGTCCGGCTACGACTTCATTCTCTACATCGTACAGCGTATTAAATGGTGCAACGCGAACGAGGTAGACCGTTGCCGGCTGGTTAACGCGAACTGTAACGGGCTCGCCCGCTTTGAAACGGTCGGCGTAAGACATTTTGGTCACCTTCAAGCCGGCCTTCACAGGGTGAGAGATCAACTCTTGGTTGTAGACCTTGCCGCTCCAGTCTCTAATGGAACCTGCTTCGAGCTTGAGCTGATTGTTTGTTCCGCTGTACGGGATCGCAAAGTTCACCTGAAGTTCATTGGTAGAAATAAGAATCGTGTCATTGGCCGCGAGTGGGGAGAAGTTAACCCCGTCAGTGGAGTAGGTCAAAGCCGCTTTCAAAGCATCGAGATCAGTTAGATTGTTCTCAATGAGCTTATTGAAAGACAGTCCGATTCTGCTATTAGTGCTCGGTGTACTGTACGTTGTCGCGAATTCTAAAGCATCGTCAGCGCTTGCGTACAATTTAATATAGGATGGATCGGACAACTGGCCGCCCGTACTGAGGGCCACAACAATAAAAGAGACCTTATTCTTGCTTAACCCGGTCGTATCGATATAGACGCCTTCGTTAGCTGTTGCCGCCGCTTTTACCGCTTTGCCCGCCTTTACGGCTTCCTCAAGGACGATCGTGTTGCGGGTAGTGCCGCTTTCAGCAATATAGAGTGTGCCGTCCAGGCTGCTGATCGCATAGACGCTTTTACCGACAGTTGTTTCATACTGTACTTCGGAAAGGATTGGAACTGGGCCTGTCGGCAATGGAGTTGTACCGCCGTTGCCGCCGCCAGGGTTTGGCGTCGGTGATGGCGTTGGCGACGGATCTGGGTTGCCAGGCGATGGATCGACGACACCGCCGTTTCCACCGTTGCCGCCGCCTGAGCCGCCGCTGCCCGGAGTTCCGGCATTAGGGCCAGTTTGACCCGGAACGGTGTCCTTGCCGCCTACGTTTACTTTCGTGTCTGCCGGTACGTTGGAGCCGAGCTTCGTTTGCTCCGGCGCTTTGTTCATGGAAATACCTTCGGCATTGATCGTTGCGCTTTGAACTTTACCTTCGCCGAGCACGCTCGTAGCCGCATTCATAATTAAGGAGATAATCGCCGCTTCTTTGCCGACGTTGATGGTCGAGCCGTTTGCTTGCTCGCTCACGTTGAACTCTTTAATCGAGCCTTTCGGAATGTCGACCACGATATTGGTTGCGATTACGTTAACCGATTCAAATGCGCCTACCAGCTGCACATTCGATTGGGCAGGCAGTGCTTTTGCCAGCGTAACGCTGTTGATCTCGGCGCCTGCTTCGGCTTCGAGCTTAGCGTTTGATTGAATGGTAACATCGGCGATTTGGGTCGCCCCGTTTACAACGATTCGTACCTTGCCGCTCGCTTTATCGACCACGACGGTGACCATAATGGAGTTTTCGAAATGAATGCTGTTTTCCCCACCGCCGCGAACGGTCGTTGTGCCATGTACCTTCACGTTTTGCAGCGTGACGTCGCCTTCGCCGATCCCTTCACCTAGAAGAAGATTGCCGCTGATTTCGACATTGCGCAGCGTAATTCCGGCTGCATCGATGACAACGTTGCCCGTAATTTTCTCAATACCAGTCTCAGGTCCGTATACGCCTGCTTGGTCATAGGTTACGGCAAGCTTGTTATATGCGCGTTCCAGCACCGTCACTGCTTCAGCTCTTGTCACGTTGCCGGCAGGCTTAAACGTTTGTCCCGCATAGCCGGTCATGACGCCCCCATCAATAACAGCGCCGATCGCGCCTTTGCTCCACGATGGGCTGCTAGCTGTATCTGTGTACCGGTTGGCGGAATCCGATGGCGCAAGCTTCAGCAGCTTGGCGATCATAACGGCCAACTCTTGGCGCGTAATCGCTTGGTTTGGACGGAAGGTGCCGTCCGCATAGCCGGATATATAACCAGCCTGCTGCGCTTTGCCTACTTCTTTCGAATACCAGCTGGCGGCTGGCACGTCTTTGTATGTAGAGGCTGTAGCGGTTGTGTAGCTGAAAAGCTGATTGGTAACGCTTACGATTTCGGCTCTGGAAATCGATTTATTCGGTTTAAACGTTCCGTCCTGATAGCCTTTAATAGCACCTAGTCCGACAAGATTCAGGATGGTTTGCTCCGCCCAGCTTCCTGAAATATCGGTAAGCGCTTGTGCTGTATCGCCGCTAACCGCGCTTGCTTCCGCACCTTGAACCGTACCTGCGTGAGGCAGGCAAAGACTTAGTGCGATCAGTAGTGCGGTAAAGCTGCTTAACCATTTCTTTGACATCTACTGCTCCTCCTCAAATTACGTATCCGCTGGATGATTTTAGCACTCCATCCATTTGGATAATTTACCATATCTTAATAAAGAAGGACATTAAAATGATGCAAGAGATGTAAAAAAATGTATTAAAATATGCGTCTATTGTCGCATTCGATGAAAAAGATGTCGAAAGCAGGGCATACCTTATACCTACTGGTGTAGAATAGAAGAAAGTGAAGGTCATCGGCAAAGCAGTTATTGAGAACTGTATTATATATGAAGGGATTGATTGAAACGATGGAAACAGAACGCATTCATTCGTTCCCTCCCGTTATCGACCGGCGGGCTCGCGTGCTTGTGCTCGGAACGGCGCCAAGCGTTAAATCATTGGAACACGGGCAATTTTATGGTCATCCCCGCAATTACTTTTGGGGCGTCGTGTATGGCTTGTTCGGAGCCGGCGATCCCGATTCTGATTACAAGCGAAGGCTTGCTTTCCTACAGGAGCACAGGCTTGCGGTGTTCGACGTCATCGAGTCATGTGTGCGTGAAGGCAGTCTTGACGTTAATATCCGGGAAGAGGAACCTAACGATCTGCCGAAGCTATTAGAGCAATATCCAGGCTTGCGCTGTTTCGCTTTTAATGGGAGCAAGGCATACGATACCTATCGCAAGTTTTTTCGCGATCATCCGGCCTTGAAACATATCGCTGCATTGAAGCTGCCGTCGACGAGTCCAATCCCGACGCAGAAGATGCGCAATCTGGAAGATCGAATTCAGGCCTGGAGCGCGGTACTTCCTTATTTGGAGGAGGAAGCGGACGGAAGGAAGACACCTTTTAAACATTGAAATTGCGAGGCTACCTGTATATAGTAGTAACATACGAGAAGACTGGAATTAGGAGTTTAACGCAATGTCGGACAAAATGACAGTTACGGTGACGCTGGAAAGCAAGCAGGGCGGCCAATCGACGCGGCATGTCTATCCCGGCGAGTGGTTCCGCAAGGACCGCTCGGTTTATATCCGCTACGAAGAAGGGGAAGGAACCGAAGCGGTACGGACGATTGTGCGCTGCAGGCCGGACGAGCTTTTCATTACGCGGAAGGGCGCGGTCGAGTCGGATCAGCTTTTTTTGCGAGGCGGCAGTCGCCAGCCTGGACAGTACCGCTCCCCGTATACCTCCTTCACCATGGAGACGGAAACGCAAAGGCTTGCGTACCGGGCCGGCGGCGGTCGTGACGACGGAGACCTGACGCCGCCTTTTACGGTAGAATGGAAGTACGAGATTTGGGTCGAAGGCGAATTGACGGGCCGGTTTCAGAATCGGCTGCACATTGCTGCGGCTGAGGCTTAACGCATTGGGCCGCGAAATGACTTTGTGTCGTAAAGTGTTGGTCAATGCTGACCAAGCAGCTTTGCTGCGCGAGGATTAAGTGAAAGCTTACGGATTAACTCTGCTGTAATGCTTACGAAGCGAACTTTGCTTCGCAAAGTTTTTAAGTGAATGCTTACGAAGTCAAACTTTGCTACGCAAAGTTTAAGTGAATGCTTACGAAGTAAACTTTGCTACGCAAAGTTTTTAGGAGGATAAAAATGAGCACAAACGTGTTGGATCAAATGTATGAGAAAGTAAAAGAGGCGATCGCCGATGCGGCGGTGGCCGGAGGACTGGCCTCACGCGAGGAGCTGCCGGCATTCGTCCTTGAGGTGCCGAAAGACAAGGCGCACGGGGATCTGGCTACAAACGCTGCGATGCAGCTGACGAAGCTGGCTAAAAAAAATCCGCGTCAAATCGCGGAGACCATCATCGCCAATTTGAACGGCGAGAAGTTCGGCATTCAATCGGCGGAAATCGCAGGACCTGGCTTTATTAACTTCCGCATCGATAAAAGCTATTTGTATTCGGTTATCAGTGAAGTGACGGCGGCGGGAGACGACTACGGCCGCTTGAGCCTCGGAGCAGGCAAACGCGTCGAAGTGGAGTTTGTCAGCGCCAATCCGACAGGCAGCCTCCATCTTGGTCATGCGCGCGGCGCGGCTGTTGGCGACGCGCTGTGCAACGTGCTCGATTTTGCCGGATACGAAGTTACTCGCGAGTACTACATTAATGATGCGGGCAATCAGGTAAACAATCTGGCTCGTTCGATTGAAGCGCGCTATCGTCAGGCGCTTGGACAAGACGCGGCAATGCCGGAAGACGGCTACCACGGCGAAGATATCGTTGGCTTCGGCAAAGAGCTGTCTGAACAAGAGGGCGAGCGCCTGCTTTCCCTGCCGGAAGAGGAGCGTTTTGTTTACTTCCGCAAATACGGCTTGGAGAAAGAGCTGGATAAGATCAAACGCGATCTCGGCAGGTTCCGCGTCGGCTTTGACATCTGGTACAGTGAAACGTCGCTGTATGAAAGCGGTCAAGTAGAGAAGGCGCTGGAAGCTTTGAAAGAGAAAGGCCAAGTCTACGAAGAAGAGGGCGCGACCTGGCTGTCGACGATGCCGTATGGCGACGACAAGAACCGCGTGCTTGTGAAAAATGACGGCTCGTACACCTATTTGACGCCTGACATCGCCTATCATCGCGACAAGTTTAGCCGCGGCTACGATCGTATGATCAATATTTGGGGAGCCGATCATCATGGCTATATTCCGCGCGTAAAAGCGGCGATGGCTGCTCTTGGCAACGATCCCGACAAGCTGGTCGTACTTATCGCCCAAATGGTCAGCCTGTTCCAGGACGGCGAAAAAGTGAAAATGTCCAAACGTACCGGCAAAGCGGTAACCATGCAAGATCTGATGGATGAAGTCGGCGTCGACGCAATCCGTTACTTCTTCACGATGCGCAGCATGGACTCGCATCTCGACTTCGATATGGACCTTGCGATCTCGACTTCGAACGAAAACCCGGTATTCTACGTTCAATACGCCCATGCTCGTATCTGCAGTATTTTCCGCCAGGCGGAGGAGCAAGGCATCGCCGTTCAGAAGGACGGTCTTAACTTCAGCAAGCTGTCTTCCGAAGCGGAGTACGACCTGCTGCGCAAGCTCGGCGAGTTGCCGCAAGAAGTGGCCGAAGCTGCTGAGCAATATGCGCCTCACCGCATCGTGCGTTACGTATATGAATTGGCTTCGCAATTCCACAGCTATTACAAAGCGGAACGCGTCATTACCGACGACGCAGAGCAAACGCAAGCCCGTCTGGCGTTGCTTGGCGCCGTCCGCACCGTTATCGCGAACGCGCTGCGCCTAGTCGGCGTATCTGCTCCGGAACGGATGTAGTATCTGCTTTGCTTCATTAATATGGCGGTGCAAGGAACAGCTCCTTGCACCGCTATTTTTTTCGGAAATAAGGGCCCAAATGGCCGTTGTAGGAGAGAAAAAAGCACGCGCAGCCAGATTAACGGCCAAAATGGCTGCTAGGAGCTGGGAGTGAGCCGTCGGCCTGCCGAAACGAGGGCAAAACGGAAAATAACGGCCAAAATGGCCGTTGCAGGAGTGGGAAGAGCAAGCACAGCCAGATTAACGGCCAAAATGGCCGCTAGGAGCTGGGAGTGAGCCGTCGCCGAGTCGAATCAAGGGTCTGGCACGCCAGCCCTCTCACGAAAAACACCGCGGACCTACCGGTCCGCGGTGTTCAACATGCGCATAATATCTAACTCGCCGATCGTTTTCGGCGCCTTCGTGCCCCGAAGGGGCTGAATGGATCGCTTCAGTATCGTTTTGATTTCCCCTGGCGACAGGCCGGGCCTATGGGCGAGAAGCAGGGCGATCGCGCCGCTGACATGGGAAGTGGCCATCGACGTTCCGCTCATTTCATGGTATTTGCCGCGCAGCCAGGCGGAAACGATTTTCTCGCCGGGCGCATATATGTCGATATAGATGCCGCGATTGCTGAACGGAGCAATGCGGCGAAGCCTTGTTGTCGCGCCAACCGAAATGGTTTGCGGATAACGGGCGGGATAATCGACGGACCGCCGTTTGCCATCGTTGCCCGAGGAGGCGACGACAATGACACCTGCGTTATAAGCATTGGTGACGGCGTTGTACAGCGCTTTGCTGCGCGTCTTCATGCCGAAGCTCATATTAATAATTTGGATACGGTTCCGTACGCACCAGTCTATGCCGAGAATGATGTCGGACACGAACGCGCTGCCGTTATTATCGAATGCTTTTACTGGATAAATCTGCGAACGAGGAGCAATTCCGATCATGCCCTGCACTTGATTGGCAGCGGCAATCGTTCCGGCAATGTGAGTGCCGTGACCGTTGTCGTCGTGCGGAAGCATGCTGCGGTTCAATAGGTTGATTCCCCGCGACAGCGACTGGCGCAAGTCGGGGTGGCTGAAATCGACGCCGGTATCGATGACGCCAATTTTGACGCGATGGCCGGTCGTCGTGCTCCAGGCGAGAGGGGCCTTTACGTGCTGCACGCCCCATGGGACGCCTTTGTCGAAGTTAAACGATTTCTGCGGAGCCGCGTGCATGGCAATGCGCCGGTCCTCCTCTAGCGATACGAGTCCCTCGAACTGCGACAATGTTTCTTGGACAGGAAGAGGGAATGAGACGGACTGGATAATAGGGATCGGCTTCAAGGCGTCAAGCGGGGAAAGCGATTCCGAATCCGGTGTTAGAGGCGAAGGCCACTCGCGGATGAATCGCTCGTAATCGTCCTGGCGCTGGAAGCGAATAATTCGATGGGTCGTTTTGAGGCTAGGGTCAGCCGCCGTATCCTGCAACCATTGGAGAAAATCGGTAATATCCAAAATTCGCGTCCCCTCCCGACGGACGATGCTGACTTATTGTATGAACGAGTGTTGTCCGCCGCATAAGCAACTTGCCCTTTTTCAGAGAATTAGGCTTGCAGCCGTGTCAAAAAACGTCTCAGGACATACGATGAAGTAAGAGTTCGCAGGGACTCTTACGTCTCCGGGACGCCTGCTTGCGGGAGTTCCGGGTGGATACAGTCAAAGCGAAGGGACAGCCCTTCGCTTTTTGTTTTTATCCGGCGTCGCCGCGTCGCCAAGGCGACGGAAGGTTAACTTGCTTTTTTGAATGAAATAGGTTTTACTATACTGTGATAAACAAATGCAGATAACATTTTAGAGATAGCAAGAGAGGATGTGTCCTTATGAGCGGCGGCAATATTACTTTGAAGCTCGATCCAGAACGGATAAAGGAAATGCCAATGGTCGATTTGGCCTTCGAGGTGCTTAAAACGGCGAATACGCCATACTACTATCGCGATCTGATGCATGAAATCGCCAGGATTCGCGGTCTTTCCCCGGACGAGATCAATCAAGTGATCGCTCAGGTATATACCGAAATTAACATTGACGGCCGTTTTGCTTGCGTAGGCAGCAATATGTGGGGCCTGAAACGCTGGTATCCAGTGGAACGCAACGAGGATCCGATTTCCAACGCCAAGCGTTCGCGTATCATTAACGACGACGACGATTTGGAAGATGAAGATCTGTATGCCGATGAGGAAGAGGATACGTACGCTGCCGACGATGAAGACTTCGATTCGTACGATGAGGACCGTGAATTCGAAGAAGCTGAAGAGGAATCGGAAGTGGACGAAGAAGTGGAAATCGAAGACGAGGAATTGGACGAGGATGTCGACGCTGAGGAACTGGGCGACGATGAAGAAGAAAGCGACTCGGACGATGAAGAAGAATACGAAGACGAGGAAGAAGACGACAAGTAACGGTCGATCCGACGTCTATTTCAGCGACAGCGCAAGCCGGTATCATTTACTAACCGTAACAACGATCCGGCTTGCTTGTTTGCGCTTGACAGGCATTAAACCGCCATGTAAACTATTGCATGGGCTATAAGATTCGCTTAACGGCGACGGGCAAGACAAGGCGGCGGAAGTGCTGCGGCGGCTTGCGTCAGATCGCTGGCGTTTTGCGGTGAAATATAAGGCGAGCAAGAGCAGGAAGCGATTGTTGCAGACTTATATTTTAATAAATAGGCTTAACGAAAAGTGCCCCGTGAAGACGGGTGTCACTTTTTTTGTTTGTATACGGCAGGCTTTTCCATCAAATGGATGAGCAGGCAGGGCGTTTCAATGTCCATGTTTAACGAGCAAATGGGCATACCTAATCATAACCATAGGAGCATGGAGGGTATTTACACAGTGACGAAATATATTTTTGTAACCGGAGGCGTCGTCTCTTCGTTGGGCAAAGGGATTACAGCCGCATCCTTAGGCCGATTGTTGAAGAACAGAGGATTGAAAGTAACGATCCAAAAATTCGACCCGTACATTAACGTCGACCCGGGAACGATGAGCCCGTATCAGCACGGGGAAGTATTCGTAACCGACGACGGCGCGGAAACCGACCTTGATTTGGGTCATTATGAACGTTTTATCGATATTAATCTGACGAAGCACAGCAGCGTTACGACCGGTAAAATCTATTCCAACGTCATTAGCAAGGAACGCCGCGGTGAATACTTGGGCGGAACCGTTCAGGTAATCCCTCACATTACGAACGAGATTAAAGAGCGCGTCTATCGTGCCGGCAAAGAAGCGGGCTCGGATGTCGTCATTACCGAAATTGGCGGCACAGTTGGCGACATCGAAAGCTTGCCTTTCCTTGAAGCGATCCGTCAAATTAAAAGCGACATTGGTCGCGACAACGTCATGTACATCCATGTGACTTTGGTTCCTTACATTAAAGCGGCCGGTGAAGTAAAAACGAAGCCTACTCAGCATAGCGTGAAAGAACTGCGCAGCATCGGCATTCAGCCGAATGTTATCGTAACGCGTACTGAGCAACCACTGCCGGAAGATATGAAGCGCAAAATCGCTCAATTTTGCGACGTGGACGCAAACGCCGTTATCGAGTGCCGCGATGCGGCTACGCTGTATGACGTACCGCTCATGCTGCGGGAAGAGGGTCTCGACGAAATCGTCGTGAACCATCTGAAGCTGACGACTAACGATCCAGATATGTCCGAGTGGGAAAAGCTCGTTACGCGGGTGAAATCGCTGACTAAGACGACGGAAATCGCCATTGTTGGCAAATACGTTGCTCTGCACGATGCTTATTTGAGCGTTGTTGAAGCTTTGAGCCATGCCGGATTCGACGCCGATACGGACATTAAGCTGCGTTGGGTCAACGCAGAAGAGCTGAGCGATCAGAACGTGACTGAAAAGCTTGAAGGCGTGCAAGGCATTCTTGTTCCTGGCGGCTTTGGCGATCGCGGTATCGAAGGTAAAATTTCGGCGATCCGTTACGCTCGCGAGCAGCGCATTCCGTTCTTCGGCATTTGCCTCGGCATGCAGGTTGCTGTAATCGAGTACGCTCGCAATGTTACAGGACTGGCGAATGCAAACAGTTCCGAGATCAATCCGTCGACGCCTTATCCAGTCATCGATTTGCTTCCGGATCAAAAGGATATCGAGGACATGGGCGGCACGATGCGCCTTGGACTGTATCCTTGCAAGATTGTGGACGGCTCGCTTGCGGCGGCTGAATACGACGACGAGCTTGTATACGAGCGTCATCGCCATCGGTATGAGTTTAATAATGAATACCGCGAGCAAGTCGAAGCTTCGGGCTTGCGCTTCTCGGGAACGTCCCCAGACGGACGACTGGTTGAAATGGTCGAACTGCCGGATCACCCATGGTTCCTAGCGGTGCAATTCCATCCGGAATTCACTTCCCGTCCGAACCGTCCGCAACGTTTGTTCCGCGGTTTCGTGCGCGCTGCGGTCGCTTACTCGGGCCAATAATTTCCTTGCAATAAATTTCCGGTCCCAGCAGGATTTCTCCTTACTATCCGCGAATATATTAACGATTATGGAAGAGTTGACCAGTTACAGCTCGAACGCGGGAGGTAATAGATTTGGAGAAGAAGAAGGTATTGATTGTTGACGACCAGAACGGAATTCGGGTGCTGTTGATGGAAGTGTTCAGCAGCGAGGGTTATGACACTTTCCAAGCTTCGAACGGTAAACTGGCGCTGGAAATCGTAAAGACAGAGAGTCCTGATTTGGTACTGCTCGACATGAAGATCCCTGGCATGGACGGCCTTGAAATTTTAAAGCATATTAAGACCATCAACAAAGAAATTAAGGTCATTATGATGACCGCATACGGCGAGTTGGATATGATCAAGGAAGCGACCGACCTCGGGGCGCTGATGCATTTTACGAAGCCGTTTGATATTGATGAAATGCGCATGGCGGTGAACAAGCAGCTGCACGGCGGCAGCTCGAACAGCCGTTTCGCGGTGGGGTCCTGAGAAGGGCCCCTTTTTTATATCGACGTATGGAGTAGAGGCGGGAAAACTTTCTTTTGGTATGAAAAAGTCGGGCAATCGAATTGGTAAGAAGAGGGTTTAGGCCCGAATGGTGCCTTAAAACAGCTTTACCATTCCTTTAGCCGATATGGTATAATGGCTCAGAATGAAAAGTCGAGCAGGCTTGGCGCGACGGGGCTTTTCCGGCTTTTTGCGCGCGCAGGCGCATCGACATGGAAGCAAGTAGTAGGAACCTAGATAAATGATGTTGCTAGACCGTCTGAGGGAGCAAGGTTGGAATGCGTAATCGGAGCATCACGCTTTGAACAACGTGTCAGGCCAGCCCTGCCTATAGGTAGGGGTTGCGCCAGAGGACGATCCTATACGTTTGTTCTTTTCCAATCCACGGGAGGATTACTTGATGGAGAAATTGATGGTACGCGGCGGACGTCCGCTGCGGGGAACCGTTCAGATCAGCGGAGCGAAGAACAGCGCCGTTGCGCTTGTTCCTGCAGCGATCCTAGCGGAATCGGAAGTTATATTGGACAACTTGCCACAGCTTAGTGATGTGGCGGTGTTAAGCGAAATATTGCAAGATTTAGGAGCGGTTATCGACCGCAGTGACGACGTGATGCGAATTGATCCGTCGAGGGCTGTGTCGAAGCCAATGCCGAATGGGAAAGTGAAGCTGCTTCGCGCATCCTATTATTTAATGGGCGCAATGCTCGGACGCTTTGGTGAAGCGGTCATCGGCATGCCGGGCGGTTGCAATTTCGAGCCGCGGCCGATCGATCAGCATATCAAAGGGTTTGAGGCGCTGGGCGCAACGGTAACGAACGATCACGGGTCCATGCGCATTCACGCGAAAGAACTGCGTGGAGCGAAGATTTATCTTGATGTTGTCAGCGTTGGCGCAACGATTAACATTATGCTTGCGGCTTCCAAGGCGAAAGGCTCCACAATTATTGAGAATGCGGCAAAAGAGCCGGAAATTATCGACGTTGCAACGCTGTTGAATGCGATGGGCGCGAAAATTAAAGGCGCGGGGACGGAAACGATCCGCATCGAGGGCGTTGACAGCCTTCGCGGCTGCCGCCACTCCATTATTCCGGACCGAATTCAGGCTGGCACTTACATGATTGCCGCAGCGGCAACGCGGGGCGATGTTCTAATCGATAATGTTATTCCGAAGCATCTCGAGGCGATTACAGCAAAGCTGGAAGAAATGGGCGTAACCGTCCATGAGATGGATGAGTCGATTCGAATTGTTGGCAACGATCATTATACGTCCGTCGATGTGAAGGCGCTCGTCTATCCGGGATTTGCTACCGACTTGCAATCGCCGATGACCAGTCTGCTGACGCAAGCTAAAGGCGTGAGCATTCTAAGCGACTATGTATACAGCAATCGATTCAAGCATGTGCCGGAACTGGCCCGTATGGGAGCGGATATCCGCGTTGAAGGCCGTTCGGCGGTTATTGAAGGTGCGAAATTGAATGCGGCGAAGGTTCGAGCGACTGATCTGCGTGCCGGAGCAGCACTTGTCATTGCAGGCTTAGTTGTGCCAGAAGGCGTCACGGAAATAACAGGCGTCGAATATATCGATCGAGGCTACGACAATCTGGTTGAAAACTTGACGAGACTCGGCGCCGACGTATGGCGAGAGCAAGATAGTGAATAAACGACTGTGATTTTGGTGCCTTCTGCGAATAGAAGGCACCGAATTCGGTATATAATGATAGATCAAGGTATGGAAAAAATGAATAAAGTGGTGAGGACATGACAGATCTTCAGATCGCCGATCTGGAAGAGATGAAGCTGACCGACTTGTACAAGCTGGCGAAGCAATACCAGATTCCTTATTACGGACAGCTCAAGAAGAAAGAATTGATTTTTGCGATACTTCGCGCACAAGCAGAAAAAAGCGGCCTTATGTTTATGCAGGGTGTACTTGAAATATTGCCGGAAGGCTACGGCTTCCTTCGGCCGATCAATTATTTGCCGAGCAAAGAGGACATTTATATTTCGGCCTCGCAAATTCGGAAGTTTGATCTTCGAACGGGCGATGTTGTATCCGGCAAATGCCGGCTGCCGAAAGATTCGGAGAAATTTTTCGGATTGCTTCAAGTTAATGCAGTAAACGGCACAGACCCGGCGCTCGCCGCCGAACGCTTGCATTTTCCCGCCCTTACTCCTCTATTTCCGCAGAAGAAACTTGTGCTGGAGACGGCCCCTTCCAAACTCTCGACACGCATTATGGATTTGCTGGCGCCCGTTGGGCTTGGCCAGCGCGGCTTGATTGTAGCGCCGCCAAAAGCGGGCAAAACGCTGCTGCTCAAAGAAATCGCCAACAGTATTTCGACCAATCATCCCGATATCGAGCTGTTTGTGCTGTTAATCGATGAGCGTCCGGAGGAAGTAACGGATATGCAGCGTTCAGTGAAAGGGGAAGTAGTAGCTTCTACTTTCGACGAGGTGCCGGAAAACCATATTAAAGTGACAGAGCTTGTGCTGGAGAGAGCGCTTCGCTTGGTAGAGCATAAGAAAGACGTCGTTATTTTGATGGATAGCATTACGCGGCTGGCAAGAGCGTACAATCTGGTCGTACCGCCATCGGGACGCACGCTCAGCGGCGGTATCGATCCGGCATCGTTCCATCGGCCAAAACGGTTTTTTGGCGCGGCCCGGAACGTGGAGGAAGGCGGCAGCTTGACCATTCTGGCTACTGCTCTGGTAGAGACAGGCTCGCGTATGGACGACATCATTTATGAAGAATTTAAAGGCACAGGCAATATGGAGCTGCACTTGGATCGCAAGCTGGCTGAACGCCGCATTTTCCCGGCGCTTGATATTCGCAGATCCGGTACGCGGCGTGAGGAATTGCTGCTGACGAAGGAAGAACTGGAGAAGCTGTGGGTCGTGCGTCGCAATATGACCGACACGCCGGAATTTGTAGATAAATTCCTGAAGAAGCTGGCGAACAGCAAGACGAACGACGAGTTTCTCCTGTCGTTGGACGCTTCCGCAGACGAATCCGCACCCTCTTCGCAAGGGCAATCGTCTTCGACAACGCAGCAGCGCGCCGCGATTAAGAGCAGCGGTACGACGTCCGGCAGACGGCCTTCGCCGCGCACGACGCATAGCTCGTAAGCTGCCGCTTCAAGGAGGACATCGAGATGAATTTGGTATATGCCGATGAGTCGGGGAAATTATTCGACCATCCTGATTATATAGCGGTTGGGCGCAGCGGCGACATGATCGTCGAACTGATGGAAGATGAGCTCATTCCGCTGCCGAGCGGCGCTACGCTGGTCGGCCTGCCGTACACCCGTCCCGTCTGCATCGATCCCGAAACAGGCGAGATGAAGATGCTGGACGGCAAGGTCCAGGCAGTAGGCGCTTTACTGCCGCAAGGCTATACGCGCCTTGCACTGCCTGGCTATGTTAAGACAAACAAGAATGAGAAGTTTCCGTTGTTCGGCTACACGTCAGTCGTTTGGAAAGACGGAGGCTTCTACGTGGCGGCGGAGCAAAGTGACGATCCTTACAAATGGGATCCGTTAAATTGCGACCGCGGCGATGTGAAGAACGGCGTGGAAAGATTGCTCGAGAAATATCCGGAAAACCGCTTGTATAAACATTTGTCGAACTGCGCGCTCGGTTACGAATGCCTGACTTCCTCGAACACTTTCCTGCAAAGATGGGAAGGCGGAGTGCCGGTCTCGTATTCCTGCAACGCGGGCTGCTTCGGCTGCATATCCGAGCAGCCGGATGACAGCGGCTTTGTCGCTCCGCAGACGCGGATGAACTTCAAGCCGACAGTCGATGAGATTTCGGAAATTATGCTGGAGCACCTTCGCGAGCCCGATTCGATCATCAGCTTTGGGCAAGGTTGCGAAGGGGAGCCGTCCACACAGGCGAAAATCATTGTGGAAGCGATGCGTCGCGTACGCAGTCAGACGTCCCAAGGCTACATTAATATTAATACGAACGCGGGTCTGACCGACCATATCCGGGCGATTGTTGACGCAGGTCTCGATTTGATGCGTGTTAGTACGATCAGTGCGCTCGACGATCATTACAATGCTTACTATAAGCCTCGCGCCTATACGCTTAAAAATGTGGAGAAATCGCTTCGATACGCAACCGACAAGGGCGTTTATACTTCGATTAACTATCTGATCTTCCCAGGCGTCACCGACCGGGAAGAGGAGATTGAAGCAATGATCGGCTTTGCTAGACGTACGGGTCTGAAGCTGATTCAAATGCGGAATTTGAACATCGATCCGGAAAGTTATTTGGAATTAATTCCGCCGGCTAGAGGAGAAATCTATGGCATGAAGCAAATGCTGGAGATTTTCCGTGATGAGCTGCCGGATGTTGTGATTGGTTCATATACGCACTTGCCTCCGGCGGCGCTGCGCAAATAACAGGATTTTGAAGGTTGGACGGCTCTGACGCTGGAAGCAACTTGGACATTGCAAGCGGATGGACGTCGTGCTATAATCCGATGTGTGTGATTTTAACTCTGGACCCGCATGTGGTTCAGGGCAGAAAGAGGTGAACGAGATGAAACAAGGTATTCATCCGACATACCACGTCTCCAGTATTACTTGCGCTTGCGGTAACAGCTTTGAAACGGGTTCGATTAAACAGAACCTGCGCGTAGAGGTTTGCTCCGTATGTCACCCGTTCTTCACGGGTAAGCAAAAGTTCTTGGATGCGGGCGGTCGCGTCGATCGTTTCAAAAAGAAATACGGCATCTAATATTTGCAATGGACATTCGGCCTTTATTTGGCAGAATACAAGAGCCTCCCTCAGCCATCCTATGGTTGAAGGGAGGTTTTTTGATTGAGCAAAATGATACCGAGTTTCACTTCCAGCCGGAAAATAAAGACGCTTCTGCTCGGCCTTGCGCTAGCAAGCGCGGTCGTGCTGCCTTTGAGCCTCGCCGGCTGCAGCAGCAATCCAAGCACCAGACAGGTCAAGACGTACGGCCATGACGGTTACATGGGCTATTCGAACAGCAATCCCAACATTCCGAATAACTTTTCCTATTTGAACTATAAATCCGACGGTCGATTTGCCGGTCAGGTACTGAATCAATTGAAGAGCGAAGGAGTGGCAGGCAATAGCCTTCACTTCAACGGCGAGCATTTGCGAGCCGATCTCACGCTGAGCGGCAACTTGACCGAGGAACAGGCAGAAGAGCTTCGTTTAAAGGCCGAGAAGGTGCTTCAATACAATATGCCGCGCTATAAGGTAAAGGCTCGAATCGTCGGCTGACGACAGTGGAAGAACTGGAATCTGCATCCACGAGTTGCGCTTTGGGTTCGAATGGGCTATACTTATTTTTGCCGTGCTAGATGGGGAGTTAGCGGTGCCCTGTAACTCGCAATCCGCTTTAGCGAGGTTGAATTCCTGTTTGAGGTTATGTCGATGCAGGGTTTGGCGTTTGCAATCAGTGTTGACAGTTGGGTCCTTCGCAATGGGCGCTTGTGAACCCGGTCAGGTCCGGAAGGAAGCAGCCGTAAGCAGGTTAGTTCATGTGCCGAAGGAGTGCCTGGCTCGAGCTGGGACGCAAGAGTGCCGCCTGGGTCGCATGTATCGGGGGCAGGTGCACGGTTCTATCTTTTTTCTAAATATCGCAACGAGACACCAGTAACGCATATTCGGTTGATAAGCCGGATAGCAGAGACGGGTGTTTTTTTATTTTTCGGACTTATAGAATGGATTAAACGACCGAATATTTCGATTATCGTTTTTATCATCGTCCAGTATGTTGTATAATAGGGTTGAATCAGGAAGCTGGAGGGAACGGTCCGCGTGACACATATTGCCTTGTATCGTGCCTGGCGTCCGCAGACGTTTCAGGACATGGTTGGACAAAAGCATATCATCCAGACGTTGCAGAACGCGATTCGGGAGAACCGCATCTCTCACGCTTATTTGTTTAATGGCCCACGGGGAACAGGCAAAACAAGCGCCGCCAAAATTATGGCGAAAGCGGTTAACTGCGAGCGCGGTCCTGCTGAGGAACCCTGCAACGAATGTGACGCTTGCCGAGGAATAACGGCAGGTCATATAATGGATGTCGTTGAGATCGACGCCGCTTCGAACCGGGGGATCGACGAGATTCGCGATATCCGCGATAAAGTTCGGTATGCCCCGTCCGAAGTGCGTTATAAAGTATATATCATCGATGAAGTGCACATGCTGACGGCCGAAGCGTTTAACGCGCTGCTCAAGACGCTCGAGGAACCGCCGGGCCACGTTATTTTTATTTTGGCTACGACGGAGCCGCATAAGCTGCCGGCAACGATTATCTCGCGCTGCCAGCGCTTTGACTTCCGGCAAGTTACGCTTGTCGAGCAGACGGAGCGGCTATTGGAGATTTGCCGCGAAGAAGGCATCGAGGCCGACGAGGACGCGATATCGTATATCGCTCGTCTGTCGGAAGGCGGCATGCGCGACGCAATCAGCCTGCTTGAACAGGTATCGGCTTTCGGCAACTCTCGCATTACGCTGGAGTCGGCCGTAGACGTTACGGGCGGCATGGCTGCCGAGCAATTCTATCAATTGGCGGAAGCGGTCAAAGACCGCAACGTCGCGGCGGTGCTGCCGCTCGTCGAAAGCTTGACGCAGGCTGGCAAAAGCGCCGACAAGTGCATGGAAAACTTAATTTATTACTTCCGCGATCTGCTTGTGCTCAAGCTTGCTCCGCAAGGAGCGGCGACGGAGCGGGTTGTGGACGCGGAGCGGTTTAAAGGGATGGCGGATTCTTTCACGCCGGATCGGCTGTTTGCCATGATCGATATTTTGAACGGCTACCAAACGGAAATGAGGCACGCCTCCCAACCGCAGACGCTGTTCGAAGTAGCCCTGATGAAGCTGTGCACTTCGAACGAAGGCGGCATGGCGGCGGCGCCGGGAACTTCGACAACTGTGGTTGCGTCGTCCGGCAGCGGCGGAGGCGCTTCGTCGGCTGAACTGGAACGGCTTCAACGACAGGTCGCCGCACTGGAAAGCAAACTCGAGCAGCTGGCGCGCAGCGGTGCGGACCTGTCCGGCGGAGATGCTTCTGCCGGCGGCCAGGGCGCGCAGCGTCAAGGGCGCCAGCCTGCTGCAGGACGGGCAGGCTTCGGCGGCGGAACTAGTGGCATCAGGCCTGCAACCGTTAAGCTTGATCCTTACCTCGCTACGGCGGGCAGTCCCGATTCCGGGCAGATCCGCATGAAATGGAGCGAGGTGCTTCAGCGGGTCAAAGAGGCGAAGATTACCGTCCATGCATGGTTGATGGACGGAGAGCCGGTGTCTGTCGCAGGCGATACCGTGCTCGTCGGATTCAAAAATACGATGCACCGCGAAACGACCGAGAAGCCGGCGCACCGCGAGATCATCGAGCGGGTCTTGCAGGACGTGACCGGGAATCAACTGCGTCTCGCAACCGTTATGCTGAAGGACTGGCAAGCTGCGTCCGAGCGATCGGGCGGCGGCGGAGAACCGCTGGAGCTGTCCGCTGAAGCCATTGATGCAAGCGAGGGTGGCGGCGGTGAAGCTTCCCGTCCAGAATGGGTGGAGGAAGCGGTCAAGATGTTTGGTGAACAGCTGGTCGTCGTAAAGGAAGATTAAAGCATTTACTCTAATAATGAGGTGATTATGATGAACAATATGAACCAAATGATGAAGCAAGTGAAGAAAATGCAAGAGCAAATGATGAAAGCACAAGAGGAGCTTGTTAACAAAACCGTCGAAGGAACAGCGGGCGGCGGAGTCGTTACGGTTGTGGCGAACGGTCATAAAAAGATTATGAGCATTGCCATCAAGCCAGAAGCGGTAGATCCGGAAGATGTCGAAATGCTGCAAGATCTTATTTTGACGGCGGTTAACGATGCGCTTAACAAAGTGGATGACGTGGCCAACCAAGATATGGGCAAGTTTACGGGCGGTATGAAGATTCCAGGCTTGTTCTAAAAGAAACGTACCATTCATACGAACACTTTCAAACGCGCCTCACCGCTTATCAAAGCGGGGGGCCGTTTTATGTATGGCTTGAAGGGAGCTGCACCTGTTGTATTACCCCGAACCGATAGCGAAACTAATCGATGCCTTTACGCGGCTGCCTGGTATTGGGCCGAAGACGGCGGCAAGGCTTGCTTTTCATGTGCTGCGGATGAAAGAGGACGATGTGATCGATTTCGCCAAGGCGCTTGTTAGCGTAAAGCGGAATTTGACCTATTGCTCCACTTGCTGCAACATTACAGATACCGATCCTTGCCGGATTTGTCAGGACAAGACGCGTGACAATTCGGTCATTTGCGTCGTTCAGGAGTCGAAGGACCTTGTGGCGATGGAAAGAACGAAGGAATTTCAAGGTTATTATCATGTGCTGCAGGGCGCTATTTCGCCGATGGAGGGCATCGGTCCCGACCAGATTCGAATTGCCGAACTGCTGAAGCGGTTAAGCGACGAACGCGTGCAGGAGCTAATTCTGGCAACTAACCCGAATATCGAAGGAGAAGCCACCGCGATGTATATTTCGAGGCTGGTGAAGCCTTTCGGCATTCGAGTGACCCGTATTGCGCACGGCTTGCCAGTGGGCGGCGATTTGGAATATGCGGACGAGGTTACGCTATCCAAAGCACTCGAAGGCAGAAGAGAATTGCAATAATGAACGTATATATAAGAGATTGCCTTTGACGGGCGGTCTCTTTCTTTTTATCTACCGCTATTTACCGGTTTCCTCTAAGTATGGTTCTATTCTTCGGGCTATCAACTATACATAGGTAATAGCCTGAATTGCTAGGCCAGAATCGACGGGGGTGGCTGGTTATGAAGTGGAAATGGGCGGGGGTAGCAACGAAAGGGCGGTCGAGAACCGGACATGAAACGGAAGGGGAAGGCGAGATGGACTCGCTTCTTTGGACCGAGCACCTGCGTGCGGAAATCGAAGAGGCTCGCCGGGAATGGGTGAACGCGAATCGATTTTTTAATATGGCGGAGGGGAAAGATCAAATCGACTATGCAATTTATTCGGTCATTACGGCAGAGAAACGATACGAGATGCTGCTGCGTGTTGCTAAGCGGACATGCAAGACTTGGCCGGAATGGGGGACGCTAAGCTCATGAAAACGATATGGCTGGCGATACTCATTGTTTCATCTTTACTGCTCATCGCGATTTTGCTGCGACATAAGCTGTCTTGGTCATGGGTGAAAGGCTTCGCTATTCATCTGACGCTTGCGGCGGCGGTATTGTATTTGCTCAACTATTCGGGAATACTTCCTCAACTGTACATACCGATCAATCCGGCCACGATAGGTACCGTCGTTGTGTTGGGGGTGCCAGGTATTGCTTTGATTGCGGGTGTGCAGTACTTTATTGTATAAAGAAGCGGTTTGAGGCGGCAAAAGTACGTTTAGAGCAGGTTTTGAAATGAAATTGGCGAATAGGGTTGACGTCGCGGAACAATCTATGCTACATTATATCTCGCGCCAAGGACGAGGAAATAAAGCATGAAAAAAGAATTTAAAAAAATGCTTGCAATCATCTAGGTGCCTGTGATATATTATAAAAGTCGCCGCTGAGAAAAACGAAGCGAACGACGAAAAAAGATTGTTCTTTGAAAACTGAACAACGAGCGAAACTGCCCTGTTAATCCTAACGGATTAATGGAAAAGCGATAAAAAAGATTGAGCAAGT